>NZ_LEKH01000003.1 GCF_001029505.1 Rubrobacter aplysinae
CCGGGTAGCAGATCCTCTATCTGGTGCCATTGCTTGTCTGTAAGCTCGTAGCGTTTAGGCATCTCTACCTCACTCGGTCTCTTGTCCGCGAGTGAAGTGATGCTATCTCAAATGTCGATTTACCCTAGGGGAGCTAGGGAAAGACCTTCTTCTGATAACGCTGGTACATCTGCTCCAGGGAGTCCCGTACCTCGTCCGGGTCCCCGGCCTCTATGGCGTGGATCAGCATTACTCCCTGCTCGTGATCCACCGCAACCAGGAAGGTGCCCGGCGAGAGGGTCGTGGCCAGCGTCGAGACCGCAATCCCGACCGGCGTGCGCTCTCCTATCGGGACCGCGACTATCCCAGGGCTCCTGAGTTCCCTTATCCCCAGGGTGTAGAGTGAGACGGTCCAGGTGCCCTGGATCACGTCCCACACCACCGCGCCCGCGTACACGGGGAAAGCCGCCAGCCGCCGCAGAAAGCCGCCCCGCACGCTCCCGCTCCAGCCCCGCTCGGGGAACAGGAACCGGCTCAACCCGAAGACCAGGGCGCCAGAGACCACAGCCCCCACGAGCAGATCCATCGGCTTAAAGCTCGAAAGCACCATCGCGTAGACGAGCGTCAAAAATGCTATGGCAGGCAAGGCCCGGCTCAAGGGTGGCCCCCGGACATCCTCATCGGCCACCCCCCATCGAGGCGGCAGGGTCTGATGGGGCTGCTGGGGCTGATGGGGCAGACAGCGCCTCGGCCGCGCCCTGGCTCAGTACCAGTAGCGGCTCCGGCCACAGGCCCAGCGCGACCACCAGACCCGCGACCACTATCAAAAGCCCCCGCACAACCGCCGGGCTCGGCTTGCCGCCGCGCTCTATCGTCGGGCTGGCCTCCCCCGGACGCCGGGCCGGAGACTCCCCGGGCCTCATGTACACCCGCTGGTACACCTGGAAAGAGTAGAGAAACGACAGGACGCTGCCCGCGAAGACCAGCGCGACCAGCACCACGCTGCCCCACAGCGACTCCAGCCCGATGCTCGCCTGAAAGAGGGAGAGCTTGCCCAGGAACCCGACCGCCGGCGGCACGCCCGCCACGGAGAACGCCCCTATCACGAAAGCCGCCCCCACCAGCGGCCCCCGCAGCCCGGTCGCCAGGAACAGGAGCAGCTTGTTCAGCGAGTTCACGAACGCGTACAGCGTCGCCGCCGCGAACCCCAGAGGGCCGCCTATGCCGAGCGCGACCAGTATGTATCCCACCTGGCCTATGGACGAGTAGGCCATAACCTCGACCGGCGAGCGGCGCGAGATCGCCTGCAACGCGCCGTAGATTATAGAGAGCGTGCCGATCACGAGCAGCACCACCCGGGCCTCGGCGAGCTGCTCGGGCAGTATGCCGCCGCCGAAACGCAGCAGCCCGTAGCTCCCGATGTTCGCCAGCGCCCCCGAGAGTATCGCCGCCACCGGGGCGTGCGAGCCGACGTAGACCGCCGGCAGCCAGAAGTGAAACGGAAACAGCCCCAGCTTGAGCCCGAACGCCACGAAGATCGCCGCCGCGATAAAGATGGTGGGCGCGATCCCGGCGTCGCCTATCCTCGCCGCGACCACGTCCATGTCCAGAGAGCCCGTAAGGTGATACAGGCCGGCGACCGCGATCACGAATATAACGGACCCCAGAAGGTTCACCACCGCGAAGATAAACGCCGCCCGCACCTGATAGTCCCGCTCCCGGTAGCCCGTTAGCACGTACGAGGCGGTCATGGCTATCTCGAAGAACACGTAGAAGTTGAAGATGTCACCGGTGAGGAAGATGCCCATGAGGCCGCTGTTCAGGAACAGAACCAGCGCCGGGAAGGTCCTGGAGCGCACCCCGCCGAGCACCTCGTAGGTAAGCGAGATCAGGATAACCGCCCCCGAGATGAGCGCGAACGTTACCCCGAGCGCGTCGGCCCGCAGCGCGATGCCCACCCCTTCGGGCCACCCGCCCGAGATCATCTCTATCTCCCCGCCGCGCACGACCCGCACGGCCAGCGCGACCGTGGCGGCGAAGCTCGCCGTCATGCCCGCCACCGCGAACCACCCTACCACCCGTTTGTGCCCATCCAGCATGGCGAGCACCGCGGCGAACACCCAGGTTATGAGGATGGGGGCCGCCAGCAGCGCCACTAGTCCCCCATCCCTCTACCGCCGCCCGGGTGGGGGGCGGACTCTTCCGGGGTCTCCCGCTCGGGGTCTTCGGAGCCGGTTCTCGGCTCCTCTTCTCGGGTCACGGGCCGGGAAGAGCCATCCTCTTCGAGGGCCTCGGCGGCCCGGATCTCGGCCCTGGAGAGGTCGTTTATGTCCACGGAGCCGTGGGCGCGATACAGCCTGTAGACCAGCGCCAGAAGTAGCGCGGTGATGCTGGAGCTGATGACTATGGCCGTCAGCACCATCGCCTGCACCAGCGGGTCGCTCGCCGTCTCCCCCTCGGGTATGGGCACTATCGGGGTGACGCCGACGGAGAGCCCGGAGGCGATGATAAACAGGTTCGCCGCGTTGGAGATCAGGACGATCCCCACCACCATCCGCACCAGGTTCCGCTGGAGCATCAGGTAGGAGCCGGTGCCGAAGAGGATGGCCACGGTCAGCGAGATGGCGAATATCACGAGCCGCTCACAGCGTCCGGCCCTCTTTGAGCCTCTCTACCGGGCCGACCTCGTAGGTCTTCTCCTCCACGTCCGCCACGGTGGGGTCGCCCATGACCCTCGACACCAGGCTTATAACGCCGGTGCCATACCCGAGCACCAGTAGGGCGATGCCGCAGTCGAAGGCGACGGCCGTTATCAGCTCGATGGTGCCGATGTAGATGACGTCCGAGCCGGGCGCGGGGTAGTGGGTAAAGACCGGATCTCCCATGAACAGCGGCACTATGGCGACCGTCAGCGCGATCAGGAGCCCAACGTAGGAGAGCTTGCCGATGCCCCGCACCGGGAGCGTCCGCTCTACCTCGTCGCGCCCGAAGGCCAGATACTGCATGAGTAAGCCGAGCGCGGCGACCACCCCGGCGGAGAAACCGTCTCCGGGCTGGGCGTAGCCTTTCACGATGATCGCGACGGCGGCCACCAAAGTCGGCGCGAGCAGCAGCCGGGCGACCACCCGCGTCATGATGCTCGTCACCTCTTCGGCGGTGCCGTTGATTCCAGAGTTTGCCTTACCCGCTTTATCCACGCCCTCTCCGGGGCGCCGGTTGTCGCGCCTGGCGCTCAAGGCAGCCTCCCCCGGGCGAGCAGCGTCGCCACCCCGAGCAGCACCAGGGCGACGACCGAGATCTCACCCATCGTATCTAGCCCCCGGAAGTCGGCGAGTATCACCGTCACCACGTCCTTGCCGTGGGCGTCCGGTGTGAGGGCTATGTGGCGCTGGGCCACGCTACGGGGCGAGGACGGCTGCGATAGCGTACTCCACGAGATCGCCATCGCGAAACACCCGGCGACCACGGCGACGAAGGCCTTGCGCCGCACCGCCTTGATGGGGATGCGGGCCCCACTTTCGAGCGTCTTGCGCGGGATGAGACGCAGCATCCCGAGCAGCACGAGGGTGACTATCGTCTCGACGAGCACGGCGACCAGCGCGACGTCCGGCGCGCCGAAGAAGGCGAACGCCACCGCCACCGAGAAGCCGGAGCTCGATAGCACCAGGGCGATGGTCACGTGCTTGCGGGCGAACGCCGTCGCAATGGTCGCGAGCGAGGCCGCCACGAGCGCGAACAGCAGCGGCCAGTCTTGGGCGTCAATGGACCCGAACCTGTAAGTGCCGCCCTGCACGGTGGCCAGGAACCCGATCCCGACCAGCACCCCGGCGGGCAGGAGTATGGCCGCGACCCGGCTCCGCATGTCCCGCACCTCTATGTTGTGCATCACCGTCGAGAGCCGGTTCAGTCCGTCCACGCTCGCGTTGTAGGCCCTCTCCGGTCCGGCCACCTCTCCCGCGCGGGCGAACAGCGAAGCCGCCCCCTGCCAGTACGGCCGCGTCAGGATTAAAAGAGCCCCCAGCGCGAAGGTCGCCAGCGCAAGCAAGTTCTCGGGCCGGGCGTCCAGATGATAGGCGGGCTCCACGCTCTTTACCGCTCCCAGGTACGAGGCCGCCCCGGCCGCCCGTGCCAGGTCCGCGAAAGGACCGACCAGCACGCCACCAAGGATCGTAAGCGCGCCGAGGCCCAGGATCGGGCCGGTCATCATCCCCGAGACCGGCTCCGCGGCGGTACGGTACGGGCCGAGGAACACCCCGCTCCAGAAGCGCCAGGTGTAGGCGAGCGTCAGGATGGTCGCCGCGAGCGCGAGAAAGGCGAACGGCGCGCCCCGCTCGAACGCCGCCCCGTAGAATAGCTCATCCTTGAAGAACCCTATCGTGAAGGGGAACGCCGCGAGCCCGGCGGCCGCCACCCCGCTGCCGACCGCGAGAGCCGGCATTCTCGGCGCAAGGCCTCCCAGGCGCGAGAGCCGTGTCTCGCCCGTTGCCTCGGAGGCGGCCCCGGCGGTCAGGAAGAGCGCGCTCTTCGCGAGGGCGTGGGCGATCACGTACAGTGCGGCCCCGACCGCGCCATATTTCCCGCCGAGCCCGTACATGAACACCACGTATCCGTACTGCGAGATCGTGGAGTACGCCAGGAGCTGCTTCAGGACGTCCCGGGTGAGCGCCAAGATGCCGCCGACCGCTATCGAGAGCAGCCCGACGACCATCAGCGCGGTGAGCAGCGTCTCGCTCTTTTGCAGGAGCGGGTAGACGCGCCCGATCAGGAGCACCCCGGCGGCGACCATCGCCGCCGAGTGCAGATAGGCGCTGACCGGGGTCGGCGCGGCCATAGCCCGCGGCAGCCAGAACTGGAACGGCACCTGGGCGCTCTTGGCGAGCCCGGCGATTGCGATCAGGCCCCCCGCCACGGTCAGGAGCGGCCCGGGCTCGGTGAGACGCGCGAGCTCCGGGATGGAGAAGGTCCCGTGCGCACCATAGAGCATGAGCGCCCCCACCAGCAACAGCACGGCGGTGGAGCCGGTCACCACGAGCGCCATGAGCGCCGAGGCCCGGGAGTCCTCCTTGTGACGGTCGAAGCCGATGAGGAAGTAGCTCGCTATCGCCGTGAGGTCCCAAAACAAGAAGACCAGGATGAGATCCTGCGCCATCGCCAGCCCGACCATCGAGCCCATAAACAGCGCCATGAACGCGAAGAACCTTACCCCGTGCTCGTGCTCGGGCTTTCCGGCGTGCGACTCGTGCTCCAGGTGGAGCGGCAGGTAGCGCCAGGAGTAGACGAACACCGCGAACCCTATACCGGTCGCCAGCAGCGAGTACAGCGCCGCCAGACCGTCCAGCTCCAGCGAGAAACGGAGGTCTAGCGCCGGTGCCCAAGCCACGTCTACAGACCCGCCGCCCGAGTACCATCCGAAGAGCGTGGCCAGCGCCGCCAGCCCGGCGAACAGGGCGGCGGTCGGGGCCGCCAGCGCCGGACGAGCCAGGCCAGAGAGCGCGGCCACCCCGGAAGCGCAGAGCGCGAGCACCAGCGGAGCGAGTACGGCCAGCGCCGTCAGCGGCCAGCCCCTATCTTACGCCTCTTCTTACGCCTCCTACGCCCGGGGATTCCGAGTGCCCCGTTCCAGGGCTCCCGCGAGTTGGGCCCGTGCTGTCTCAAATCGTCAAATACTCCCCTCTCGACGGGGGCTACACTGGATAATCAGCTCCAATCAGCCCGGAGACCCGCAGCCCCACCGGCCGAAACAAGTACTGTAACAGGATAAACCAAACGTCCAGACCTCGTCGGAAGCCCCACGCCTCGGCCTCCGGCGGCCCGGCGGTCCGTGTGATCTATATGGTTCCCGTTTAAAACGCCGTATGGGTGCCGTGTGGGAGATACAATGATGGTGGAAGCTAACCCAGGGGTAGAGATGGCACGCACGTCACAGATGGTTCAGCTAACCGACAGCTTTGAGCGCAAGATGGATTACCTGCGCATCTCGGTCACCGACCGGTGCAACTTCCGCTGCCAGTACTGCATGCCGGAGGACATAAAGTTCGAGAACCCAGAGCTCCTGCTTTCGCTGGAGGAGATGCTCACCTTCGCCGAGGCCTGCCTACAGCTCGGAGTAACCAAGGTCCGCGTCACCGGCGGCGAGCCGCTGGTGCGCAAGGGTGTGGTGGGGTTCATAGGCCAGCTAAAGGCGATGGGCTTCGAGGACGTCACCATGACCACCAACGGTTTCCTCCTCAAGGAGAACCTGGAAGGCCTGGTGGATGCCGGGCTTGACCGGGTAAACATCTCCATAGACACCCTCCAGCCCGAGAAGTTCCAGTTCATCACCCGCCGCAATCACTTCCAGAAGGTGTGGGACGCGATCATGGCGGCCCTAGAGACCCCGCTGTCTCCGGTAAAGCTAAACGCCGTGGCGATGCGGGGCGTGAACGACGACGAGATAGTGGACATGGCGAGGCTCACCCAGGAGCACGCCCTGCACGTGCGCTTTATAGAGCTCATGCCCCTGAATGGCGACACCGACGGGGTAAGGTTCAGGAAGCTCTTTATCTCGGGTAAGGAGATCCTGGACCGGGCGAGGACGGAGCTTGGGGATTTGAAGCCCGTGGAGAAAGACGACCCCGCGGCCCCGGCGGACGAGTTCAAGTTCGACGGCGCGCCGGGTAACTTCGGCGTGATAACGCCGGTATCGGAGCCGTTCTGCGCCAGGTGCTCCAGACTGAGGCTAACGGCGGACGGCAAGATCCACCCCTGCCTGCTAACCGACCTCGACGTGCCGGTGATGGACGCCATACGCTCCGAAGAGCCGATAACCGAGATACACAAGGTTTTGTGGGAGACGGCCCGGGTGAAGCCGGCCGCCGGTTTGACGCTCCCCGAGGAGTCCCGAAACCGCACCATGAGCCAGATCGGGGGCTAGAAAAGGGCTAAAGAAGTAGAGGGCTCTAATCGGGCTCTATGGTGGCGATCAGGCCTCTGGAGCGGAGCCCTTCCTCGTACATCTCGGCGAGCTCCTTGTGGCAGCGTTTGGCTACCGCTTTACCCTTGGTATGGGCCTCCAGCATGATCGTGACGGCCTTTTCCTGGGTCATCTTGGGTATGACCTGTTGTAGGGACTGCACGACGTGCTCCATCGGGTTGCTGCTGTCGTTGTGGAGGATCACCTTGTAAGTCGGCTCCGGAGTGGCCTTGCTTTTCGTGGGGGTCTCGGGCTTCTTTACCGGGGCCTCGGTGGCCAGGATAACCTGCGGTAACTGCGTTATCCCGGCACCGGCTCGGGTAACCCGCCGGGTGACGATCTCCTCGCTCATAACGGTGCTTCTACCTCCCTGTGGACGCCCGACCGCCGGGCTCTCTCGGGTCTTACGAGTGCTCGCGGACCTTACCGGGAGATATTCTAACCGAGCGGTCCCGGATTGCGTAGCCGGAGTTCACAGAGATCTGGCTACGCCCGGTCTCATTTTATTAGCGGCAGCACCTTCTCCAGGACCTCCTCGACGGTGCGGCGGTTGCGGTCCGCTATAGACGAGGCCCGGGGGCCCGGCGGATACTCCTCGGCCAGGTCGTGCATCAGGCGCGGCAGCTCCACGGGGCACTCGCGTTGCCAGCGGGAGATCCAATCCCCGGCCGTTTTCTCGGGCAGCTCTGCATGAGAGACGACGGCCCAGAGCGCGGTCCAGGCCCTGGGCACGACGCGCCACCAGTCGTAGCCGCCGCCCCCGGTCGCGACCCACTTCCCGCCGCAGAGGTCGTGGGCGAGGTCGTGGACGCGGCGCGGGACGTGCTCGTACAGGCGGGTCGTGGCCGCGAGATGGGTCAAAGGGTCCAGCCGGTGACCGTCACAGCCGTTCTGGGAGATGATGATGTCCGGGCCGAACGCCCGCAGGGTCTCGGGCACGACCTCCTCGAAGCACGAGATCCAGGACTCGTCCCCGGTGTAGGGCTCGAGGGGGACGTTGACCGAGTAGCCTTCTCCCTCTCCCCGGCCCCGCTCCCCGACGCCGCCGGTGCCGGGGAACAGATACCGCCCGGACTCGTGCATGGAGATGGTGAGCACCTCGGGGTCCTCGTAGAACATCCACTGCACGCCGTCGCCGTGGTGGGCGTCCGTGTCCACGTAGGCGACGCGGATACCGGGGTAGTCCTTCTTGAGCCGGGCTATCGCGGCCCCGGCGTCGTTGTAGAAGCAGAAGCCGCTCGCCTGACTCCTGAGGGCGTGGTGCAGGCCGCCGGAGACGCACATGGCGTGCTCGGCCTCACCGGCCATGACCATCCGGCTCGCCTCCATCACCGCGCCCACCACGTGGGAGCACGCCTCGTGTACGCCCGGCACCACGGGGTTGTCCGGCGTACCGATACCGTAGCGCATGAGCTCCGCGGCCCTCACCGGGTCCAGCATCCCCCCTCCGCCGGCCTCCTGTACGCTACGCACGTAGGACAGGCTGTGGACGGCCAGGAGGTCCTCCTCAGCGGCCGGCTCCGCCCCGACCATCTCAACCCCGTCGAACAGCCCGAGCTCTTCGCACAGCTCGATGGTGAGCCGGATGCGCAGGGGATTGAACGGGTGGTCCTCGCCAAAACCATAGGACTCTAACGCCCTGTCGTGAACCATTACCGGGTGACCGCTCACGGACTACTCCCCTCTGTACGACGCTCTTCTCCGTATCTCCGGTGAGGAGACTAGAGGCCTCCTGCTGGCTCCGGCGGACGGTCCGCCAGGACGGGCAGCTGGCGTATCCGCCGCGCTTTCGGCCCGGCGCGGGCCCCGTAACCTCCGTAGCCTCTGTGACCTCTCCTCTACGCGATCCTCGACGTCCGGCATCCGCCCTCTCCCGCTTCTGAGCCTCCAGGCGCTACCGCTCGTCACCCAGGATTATATAACCCGCCGGAGCGGGGCTGCCGTGGCAAGGAGGCGTAAGGCGGGTATGATGCGGCCATGATGGAGGTGTGAACGGGCCATGTCAGAGCAGATAAGCCAGTATCTGGCCGACCAGGCGACGATGCTGGTCCGGGAGAGCTTTACCGGGGTGCGGGCCGAGTGGTGGTGGGAGCGCCGCATAGGCGGCGGTATCGAGGTCTGTCAGGAGCTTGATCCGGACCGGGCCGGGCGAGACCTTTCCAGACAGCTAGACGTCTCCCGGGAACGGGCGACGGAGGCCGTGCTCTCGGAGCTGGGCGTGGACGAGGCCGAAGAGCCGGAGGCCGTGGTGCTCACCTTCGAGATACCGGGCGACGCCACCGCCGACGAAGCCTCGAAACTCCTTTCGGATCGTTCGGCCACTCCGGAAGGGCTCGCCGCCCCCCTGTACGAGAGGGTGAGGGCCAGGCTGGGGTAGCCCGGCGTGCCAGCCCCACGGGCCGGACGCCGCAAACTTCCGAGCCACTAGACGGCCTCAGTAACGGGGCACCTCGGGGTCGGCGGCGGAGTAGGAGTCGAGGCCGCCTTCGAGGTTCAACACCCGCTCGAATCCGGCGCTCCCGAGGAGACGCACGATGTGGGCGCTGCGCACGCCGTGGTGGCAGATCACCACGGTATCCCGCTCGCCGTCGGGCTCCGGCATCCCCTCCTCGGCGATCACGGACATCGGGGTCAGCACCGAGCCTTCGATGCGAGCCCGCTCGAACTCCCAGGGTTCCCGCACGTCGAGTAGCTGCAGGCTCTGTCCGGCGTCCCCGGCGTCGAGGCGGCGCTTCAAGTCGGCCGGCGTTATGTTCGGCAGGCCCTCTTCTCCGAAGCTCCGGTCCATGTTCTGTAAAATCCTAGGTCTCTGGCTCGTAGTCCACGACTATGCGTCCGGTCGTCCTCTGATCCAGCTTCTCCACGACCGCGAGGTGGTCGGGGTGCTGCATGTAGCCCTGGAGGTCGTCGCGGGTGCGCAGCCTGACGACCAGACCGTGGGTGTAGCCCCCGGAGCGTCCGCTGAAGTCCTCTCCCACGCTAAGGTCCACGACGCCGGGCACGGACTCCTCCAGGGCGTTCAGGGAGCTTATAAGGTCCCGCGTATCCTCGCCGGATACGTCATCCCGCATGGTAAACAGCACGACGTGCTCCACCAACTCTAGCTCCCTTCCCGAGCGACCCCGATGCGGCGCTCGGACTCGTGTATCTCATAGTCGTTTATCGAGGCGTCCCGGCGGCGCATGAGGCCGTTATCGTCGAACTCCCAGTGCTCGTTGCCGTGGCTGCGCCACCAGCGGCCTTCCGCGTCCCGGGACTCGTACTCGAAGCGCACGGAGATGCGGTTGTCCTCGTAACACCACAACTCCTTCATCAGCCGGTAGTCGAGCTCGCGCGACCACTTGCGCTCCAGAAAGGCGACTATCTCGTCCCGACCCTCGAAAAACTCGTCGCGGTTACGCCACCTGGAGTCCACGGTGTACGCCTTGGCAACCTTCTCGGGGTCGCAGGTGTTCCAGGCGTCCTGCGCCAGCTTCACCTTCTGGCGGGCCGTCTCCTCGTCGAACGGCGGCGTCGGCGGCCTCGGCTCCTCGTCCTGCTGCAAGGATGCTCCTCTCTGACTCTCCAAAACTCCCCAAAGCCGTGCATTAACCGTATTAACCGTACACAAGCTATGCACATCTTATCTAACTTATCTAACGGATATTCGACCCGCCACGCCGCTTTCTGGAGGCGTGGCGTATCTGTTACCGTCACCCTGGGAATACAGAGAAAGGAGAGACGAGTTGGCGCGCATACCCATCATGCACGAGGATGACCCCTCTACCCCGCGGCAGACGCGGGAGCTTCTGGGGGAGATCGGCGAAAGGCGGGGGCAGGTGCTCAACATATACCGGGCGATGGCCAATCACCCGCAGCTTGCGAAGCCTTTTGTGGAGTTCTACGTGACCGCGAGAGAGGGCGGGCTTACGCAGGCCGAGTGCGAGCTCGCGTACCTTTCGGCGACCGTCGCGAACGACTGTCACTACTGAATACCGACGCACGTGATGCTCGGTCGGAGCGTCGGACTCAGCGAGGACAAGATCCACCACGTCGGCGACGATGACCCGCCGGAGGACGTCTACGAGCCTTCGGAGCGGGCGATAGTGCGTTACGGCCGCAGGTCCACTCTGGAGATAACCGTGGACGAGGAAACCTACGGGGCGCTCACCGAACACTACGCCCTGGAGCAGGTCATGGAGATCTGGGCCCTGGTCGGCGTTGCGAACATGGTGAACCGCTTCCACGCCACCTTCCACACGGACGTGGACCCGGAGACCCTACAGGCGGTGGAGGCCGGAGACCAGGAGGCAGGCTCGTGCCCCCTGCCGATGCCGGATAAGCCCTGAGCCCCCGGCTTTCCTAACCGCCCCTGGCCGCCCCTAGCCGCCGTCGCTGGCGCGGCTGCGCCTCGAGGTGTAGCGCCAGAGCTCCCAACAGACGTAGGCCACGACCACGCCGCCGATCACCATCCAGGCCACGGGCCCCAGGTGGAGCAGGTTGCCCGCCAGCACGGAGACCACGACTATCGGGATGATGCCGAGCGCGGTGGTCCAGGTAAACTTCCAAAATGGGACCTTCAGCAGCCCCATCGCGAGGTTCAGGAGGCTAAAGGAGACCACTGGCACGAAACGTATCGCCACGAGTTGCCAGGTGGAGCGGCGCGCGGTCCAGGCTTCCATCCTCTCCAGGCGTTCGCCGGAGGTTATTTTGTATGCCAGCGGCCGGGCGAACCGGGTGGTGGAGTACCCGACCCAGGCCGAGAGGATCATGCTGAACCAGGTGATGGCGATGCCGCCCCAGGCGCCAAAGACCAGTCCGTTCGCGAGCGCCAGTATCTCCAGGGGGAACGGAAAGTACGTGTGCAGTATCATCAGCCCTACGGAGGCGAGCGGCGCGGCAGGCCCGATATTCTGGATGGCCTGGCGCATGCTCTCCGTATCCAGGCTGTTCTCGAACCTGATGGCCTGTGTGATCAGACCGCTGTAGATCAACCACCCCAGCACCGCCGCGAAGGCCAGCCCGACCACGACGTAGATCCAGCCCCCACGCCGCCGGGGCTTCTTCGCCGCCGGTCGCTTACTGCCCTCCGTCTCCTCCGGGCCACCAGGGGCGGGAGACTCCTCCCGGGACCCGGTGGTGTCTACCGGCTCCCGCTCTTTGGAGCTTTTGAGGCTTCTGGGGCTTTTAGAGCTTCTCCCGTTCAGCGGGCGTTCCTCTCCGGTCTCGTGGCCGGGTAGATGCGGCGGCGGGCATGGTCTTCCCACGCCCGGAGGCCGTCTGTGCCGGGGTAACCCCGGTAGCCCATATCTTCATACCCGCTTTTCATATCCGCTTATCTCGTCGGAGACGACGCGTCTAGCGTGTAATCGAGGCCGCCAGGCTCCGTGTCCCTACCCTCGGAGGATACCGCACATTCCGGCTCTACCTCGGTATATCTCGGCCTACCCCGACAGACGTAACGGCGTCCGGGCCTACGAAGCTTTGCCCGCTCTCCTGCGGTTCACCAGGTAGATGCCCGTCACGATCAGGGCCGCGCCCAGGATCAGGGAGTAGCTCAACTCTTCGCCCAGAAACACCGCCCCGAGGGCGACCGAGACCAGTGGCACGAAGAAGATGTAGGCCGAGACCCGGCTCGCTTCGCCCGCCGAGACCAGCCGGAGCCAGAGCACCCAGGCCATCGCGATCCCGGCAAAGGAGGTATACAAGAGGCTCGCGACGAACCCGGTGTTCCAGATTATCTCGGACAACGGGTCGGCCACCAGCCCGCAAAGCGTCAGCACCAGCCCGCCACAGAGGAACATGAGGGCTACAAACCACAGCGTCGAGCCCCCGTCCTGCTGACGCTTGAAGTATACGGTGCCGCCGGCCCAGGAGAGCGCCGAGACCACGCCGAGCAACACTCCCACCGGCGACAACCCGCCGGAGAGGCTCCCGGAGCTAACCGCCACCACCCCGGCAAACCCGAGCAGGAGCCCCACGGACTTGAGGGGCGTGAGAGCCTCCCCGAGGAAAGCCCAGGCCAGGAGCCCGGTGAGTATCGGCTGCAGGTAGATCAGCACCGCCGCGGACCCCGAAGGCAGCCGCATCACCGCTAGGGTCTGGAACCCGATAAAGAAGACCACGTTCAACGCCGTGGCGACCGCCAACACGCCCAGCATCCCCGACACTCCCGGCATGCCTCGTCCGGGCGAAGCATCCTTCCCCCACACCGCCGCGGCCGCCGCAATGAAAACCCCGCCGAGCAACGTCCTCAACCCGGCAAAGAGTAACGGCGGCGCGTGATCCAACCCGACCTTTATGGCCGGGAACGAGGACCCCCAGACGACCACCAGAAAGCAGAAAGCGAGCACCGTCCGCCGGCGTCCGCTACCAATGCCGCCAGAGTCACCCAAACCCTACCCCACACAACGCGCCCATCCAATTAACCTGACTAACCTGGATCACTTATCTAACCCGGGCTCCGCTCGCATCCACCCGCCGAGTGTAACCCGGTCCTACCACACTCCCCTGAAAGCGCCGCTCGTGGGCCTCGTTACCGCCCCCGAACCACACCCAGACCGGCCTCACACAGGCTTTATATTAAAAATTGTTAAAATTGCCATAACGGACTTTCGGGCCGCTTTTACTATTTGTAAAGGGTTTTTCCCTACCCAATGTTCTGTGACTCTGACATAACCCGTTACGTTTTTGTTGCGTCGGGGTTTCGAAAAGGTTACTATGCCGCGCTTGAGGAGGGGGGCTCCTTAATTTTTCGAGGATTCCCTGATGATGTAAGCGAGTTGGAAGGCGGATATGTAGCTTGTCTACTTTGTCTACTAGCATGACGTCCAGGGTAGTTCTAGCCATCGTTCTGGTGGCGCTCATGTGCGTGGCGGCGGCCTCGGTATCGTCGAAGCCGGCCCACGCCCAGTCGGGTCAGGCCGTGGTCAGGGAGGCCGAGTCGTGGCTCGGTACGCCGTACGTCTGGGGCGGCACCAACCGGTACGGCGTGGATTGCTCGGGTCTTATACAGGCCGTGCACCGCAATCTCGGCGTCTCTATGCCGCGCACCACGTGGTCACAGTGGTGGGCCGGGGGCCGGAGCTGGTGGAACGGAGCCAATCCCGGCGACATGGTCTTCAGCAACTACGGCTATGGCTGGGCCTCGCACGTCGGCATCGCGACCGGCACGGGGTACACGATCAACGCCCCGTATCCCGGCACGGTGGTGCGCTACGACCCCATCTGGTGGGGCTACGTGAACGGTATCCGGGACATATTCTAATCTCGGCCGGATCCGTATAGAGCTGTGTAGAGTCCTATAGAGCTTACATAGCGGCTCCGGGACATGCACGAGAGAGGGCTACCCTTCACGGGTAGCCCTCTCTCGTACGGTTCTCGGTTGTTCCACTTCTTCACGCTCCACGCGGGCCCTGGTTATCCTTACTTAACGCTGCTTAACGCTGTTTACGAGAAAGGCTGCGGGAAAGGCGGCAGGTCCACGCAGACGATGGTTACGTCGTCCTCGATACCGGACTCACTGTACTCCTCGACCTTGCGCATCAGGAAGCTCAGGGCGTCCATTTTTACGAGATGCCGGGCCTCTTCTATGTAGCCGAGCAGGCCCTCGATGCCCAGTTGATGGCCGGTCTCATCGCGGCGCTCGGTAGCGCCGTCGGAGACGAAGATCACCCGCGCTCCCGGCTCCAGGTCGTAGCGGCAGGAGACGTACTCGGCGTTCTCCTCGAAAGCCCCCAGCGGCGGGTAGGAGTGGCTCGGGAAGAGCACTTGCGGGGGGCCGGCTCCCACAGGCGGGACCATTATCGGGTCGGGATGGGCGGCGCTTATCAGGTCCATCTGGAGCGTGGTGAGGTCTATGCTCGCGAGTATCAGGGTGGCGAACTGCTCATAGTTGGTCGCGGAGATCAACGCCCCGTGCGCAAACTCTGCTATCTCCCCGAGCCCACCGCCGCTTTTGCGGGCGTTGCGGACCGCACCGAGGGTAACGTACGAGATGCTCGCCGCGGTCAGACCCCTCCCCACGCCGTCGCAGACGGCGATGAAGAGCCTGTCCGGGTCCAGCGCGTAGTCGAACCAGTCCCCGCCCACGTCGTAGACGGGCTCTATTCCCCCGACCACCTGCGCCTCGGGCGTGTACAGCGCGCGCGGGGGGAGCTGGTTGCTCTGGAGCTCGGCGGCTATCGAGGGTGTCTTCCGGCGGCGCCTCGTCTCGACCACATCGGTGTACCGGTCGGCGACGTTGATGGTTATACCGGCTTTCATCCCCAGGCTCTGCAGGTCGGCGAGCCGCCCCTCCGCGGGCACGGCCTCGCTCCCCAGGAACAACGCGCCGATCGCCTCGTCCCGGAGCTTTATGGGGGCGGCGGAGAGGTAGGGAGATCGTAGCGGCTGCAACTGCCATCCAGAAGCGGGGGCATGGACGACCTCGTGGCCCTGCGCGACCTTCTTGAGAAGCCCCTCCTCCACCACGATCGGGAGCCGCCGGGACAGCTCCGTACTACCCGGATGGGCGTGGGTCAGGCAAAAATTCACCAGGTCGAGATGATCGAACAGCACCAGACATACGGGGCCACCCAGTGCCGACTCGCTACGGCGCACCACCAGGTCGAAGACCGAAGCCGGAGAGCCTTCTAGCAACTCCTCTATACCCGGTACGTCGTTCAGCGGGCACCTCCGGGAGTCAACCCGGAGAAGCGGACATGGGCGGGTAGAAGGCTACCTAGCCCGTCTAACCCATCCGACGATCCGGTTCTAGGATAGACCATCGGTCCGGCCAGATAGCGCGGCCTCCCGGCTGTCGTAGACCCCGAGCACGTCATCGAGGTGGGTGATGCGCAGTATCTTCATGGCGGCTTCCCCGGCGACTATCCTGAGGCCGCTCCCGGACTCACAGAGCTCCCGGTGGTAGCCTATGAGCACCCCGAGACCGCTGGAGTCCATGAAATCGACGTCGCTGAGGTCCACCAGCACAGGGCTCTGCGGGCTCACCCCGGCGCACGCGTCCCGCATCGCCGAGCGGAACCTGGGAACCGCGTACAGGTCTATCTCGCCCGCCACCGAGACCACCGGCACGCCTTCATACTCGGTGACCAGCACGGTGAACCCGGATGTCCTGCCACTCTCCAACCGCTCAGCGCCCCCTCTCCGTTCTCCCGAGGTCCCAGAGGAACCAGCCCAACAACCAAATAACGATCGGACGCATAGACTCTAACGTAAAAATCGTCTCCCGACCACACCAATGAGGGGACCAGCGAAGCGGCTGCGTCGCAGAGAGGAACTTATTTATAGGACACGTAGGACACACGGGCGCCACGCTCACGCTAGACACCTACTCGCATGTGATAACCGGTAATAGCCCCCGACGGATAACCAGAGACTTTTGTATGTTCGTCGTATTCCCTTTATATAAGCAGATTGGGGAAGTGGCGGGACACGGATTCGAACCGTGGACACCGTGAGCTTCAATCTCTCCAAAAGTGTCTCAGCCTGTTTCCTGTTGTGTGCTTTTTCCTTTATCTAAGGCGATTTTTCCTCGCGATGTTGCAGGCAGTTCCAGCTGGTGTGTACGGGTTAGAGTCAAATTAGAGTCAGATTTATCATGCTTCTCATTCTTGCGCCTGTGCTTGCACGCTTCACTACACTATTAGACACTTCGATTGTAAGTAAGACGTCGATCTTGAGTAGGATATTGTATGAGGCACGTTCTGGCACTTGACCATGTCGCAAATAGGAAACTTCCGCTAATCCCGACAGGGTAGAGTATAAGAAATGGACCGACCCTATAACCGTACACTTTGGTTTTAGTTGCCCGCTACGGAAGGCACGCTGAAACTTGCCTAGGCTGCTCGGGCATTTGTGAGATAAGTTCTAGATAGGAGTATTCGCTTGTCTGAAACTACGCTTGATAGGCCGGAGATCGTCACCTTCGATGTCCCATACTCAGCTTATGGTCAATTACGAAATGAAGGCTACAACGTTCAGCAAGCTAGTTTTGGTGCTCCATATGAGGTCCCTCAAAGTGATGGATTACTGCCAGTAATTCCGAACTCATTTCTTCCAGAGAACCTCATAGAACAGGACATTCTGCTGGTCGATTTAAACCCACAGGATTTCAGATCAAGTGCAGAGGGCGGGAAGGTTGTATCCGACGCAGAGTTAGATGTATGGGCATCGTGCTATCGAGGATTTATAGATCCTCGGCCAAGGGCTTGTGATTTTGCAGCCTCGCAGATGAATCGCGTACTTGAGGGTGGTGGTGCCTTAGTCATATTTGCGGCACCGTCTCTGCCTCAAAAGCAGTTTATCGGTCGAGGGCGTGGTTACTATCCCCTAGAGTCATACCAACTTCGCGAAAAGTCGCCTTATCCCCGAAACTGCTGGTCTTTCTCAAACATATCAACTACTTTAGAAGTTAAACCTAGTAAGGGACGAGACCTAATAATAAAGGACTCACAGAGAGATTCACTACAGTTTCTCTTGGAAAGATATGCAGCCAAATCTCAATTTGAATGCACCATACAACCGCCCCCATCTCTTAAGGGGTATTGGCAAATTCTCGCAACTAACCGCTTTGATGAGTGCGTTGGCGCGATGATCCACGATGAGGAACATCCGGGTTTGATTCTTGTACTCCCGCAAGTTGGCGATAAGTCCGGCTTTCTATCCGAGCTAATGAAAGATGTACTTCTGGAACTGAAACCGAAGCTGTTCCCTGAGAGTGAAAAAGGTAGGTGGCTAGAGCATCCCGAGTATGAGGCTATTGTCATTAGCAAGCTCAAAAGGGAGATAGAGCAAGTCCAAAGAGAAGCCGAAAATAGGATAGAGAAATTATGGGAGCAGGTAGATACCGAAAGAGACAAAGTACAGCATCACTATGATTTACTTACCGAGACAGGGGATTCGCTAGTTACATCAGTTAAAAAGTGTCTAGAGGAGCTCGGTTTCGAGCAGGTCGTCGATGTAGACGAGAACGTTGACGCCACCGAGAGCGAACGACGGGAGGATCTTCAGATCCTCGATGAGGAGCCCTTCTTGATTGCAGAGGTTAAGGGCATAGCCGGTATTCCTAGAGACGAAGATGCTCTAGCGGTTGGTAAATACCTTGTCCCCCGTTTAAAGCAGTGGAAGCCTAAAGATGTTCAAGGGCTATCTGTAATCAATCATCAGAGGAACATTCCAGCACTTGATCGTGAGTTCCCTTTCCGGGATTTGGTGGAAGATAACGCTAGAGATCAGAGCATTGGGTTGCTTTCTACATGGGAACTATTCAAGCTACTACGAGGTTTCCACATGTGGGGATGGGACAAGAAAAGTCTGAAGCCCTTGTTCTATAGAACAGGGATTATCGAGGGAATACCCGAGCACTATGCGCATGTCGGTACTGTGGAACGGTATATGGAGAAAGAGGGAAAGCGTATTGTGGGTATTAGGATAAAGGCAGAATTAAATCGTACAGATCGTATAGCTTTTGCTCTTCCTACTGAGTTCTACGAGCAGGACATTCAGTCGCTCCAAATACAAAACAGGGATATAGAGACGGCTACAGCAGATGATATTGTAGGCACCATCACTGAGTTAACCAGGGAACAGGCGAAGGAGGGGTTAAGGATATTCAAAGTGCGTGGGTCGTAGTTCTTCTACTAACTTAATAAGCTTCTTTGTTTCAAACGGTTTCTAGTAGACTGCCACCTATCTACGGTGACGGTCTAATATGCACTCGCTAGGCCTAGTGGGCTATCCGTTTATCTTAAACCTTTCCGCTAGCCGATCGAGAGTGAACCGGTTACGTAGCTTACAGGCCGAATGCTGGCTCGCAAACATGCCTTTTTCCCACACTGCGTCCCCCACGGGTACAGTTGTCTCCCACTCTACGCGAACCGCATACTCTGAGAGATTTGGATCGTCAGCGTCTTCTCCCATTTGATCTGCTCTATGTGGAGCTTCTAGTATTGACAGTATTTTACCGTCTACCTCTACGGTAAAGTCTCTTATCGGAACTACTTCTTCAATAACAGTGCCGATCCCCACATAACCTTTGCCCGGGACGTTAACGGATACGCGAGCCCCGGGAAAGAGATTCCCAAGCGTTGCACTATACCAGCGCCCGCCTCCAGCAGATACAAACCCGTAACTCCGGCAGTCCTCCCAGTTTCTACGATGATCTTCCCCTAGAGAAACGTAGAAGTCCCTACCGTTCCACGGTTCCTTGCTGGATTTGGTAGGTGCTACAAGGCTAGCTTGTGACTCAGCCTGATTAGGATCTATGAGCCACGTGCGAGCTAGGTACTCGCTTTCACCATCTTTGAAATATCTGAAAAACACGCCATTGATAGGCACACCATAGTTGGTGGACAAGTAATCTATGATTCGCTCCGTGCTGCTGTCCAACTCGGAAGCAACTATCAGGAGTCTGTGGCTCTCATTAAGGCGTTCGGGGAGTTCCTCTGTGTCAAACTGCTCGGAAAAAGCCTGCTCGAATGGCTTACCAGAGTGTTGCTCCGTGTAGATGTCAGTTATCCGCTCATACGTAAGACCCTGTACCCAAGAGGCGTAGTCGAGGACCTGAGCTGCTACCTCTCGCGGCGTCATATTCCTCTTTAACTCTATAACGGTTACATCACCGTCACCATCAATCGCGAGTAGATCTATTCTGCCGCCATGATCGGTTTGCACCTGACTGCCTATGAGCATCAGCGTGGGGTCTAGTATTCCGATGTCGCTCTTGAGTATGTCCTCCAACCGGGATTCGGCTTCTATGGAAGTAAAGCGCAACCTTTCGGGCTCACCATTGTTTACCCTCCATACTCCAACCTCTACCGGCATGGAAGCTTCCTTCTCACTGGATTAAAGACTCTCCTCTTACTCAATCGTAGTGTACTCTGTACATGCTATTGTCGTGTCGTTAATCAGGCTAGACGCTAGGCAGCTTATTCCGGAGACCGTGAACGTCGGGTAGTTTTTCTAGCGGCTTAATTATCGCCTTGAATGCCGCTTTGTACGCTTTCTCAAACTCCCTTCTCCTGCTAAATGTTTCGTCGGGATGTCTCTCATTCCAGAGCTTTCTCAACTCATTCAGGTCGGGGAGCGTATCCTCTTGCAGTACATTATTGAGTACCGTACGCAGCACCCTCACTCCTTTGGGTTGCGTCGCACCGGAACGTCCTGATCGTTGCCGTAACTCTCGGTAAAAGTCGCTCACGGTTTTGGCGGACACGTAAGGCGAGGTGTAGATACTGATAGTGTCCAAACTACGCTTACCCGTAATAGCCGGGATGAGGGAATGCTCCCCAGTGAGTATGAAATGAATGGCTTCAGCCTCGTGCCAGCCGTACTCTCCTGCAAGCAACGAGCCTACAGACTTTAACCTCCTGAAGTTGGAGCCTTGAGACACCGTAACCGTTGCTATACGGCCCTCTGCATCTAGATATTCGAGGTCGATTCCCTCAGAGGTCGCGTTCGTTGCCAGTAGCTCTCGGGCTTCCTCCGGGGAGAGGAGCGAGTTTGGCAAAAGCCTTTCTCTTAAAAGCCGGACTTGAGGACGCCAAGTAGCAGCAAGTGCGTAATACTCGCTCACCGCATACATGCACTCCAACTCGTAGTCGGTTAGATCCGCTTCTGGTGACCGTACTTCCTCTCCCCGTTGTGGTCCCGGAGGCAGAGTAACGCGTTCGCTGCTTCGGGCAAGGTTCCTCTGCGCCACCTTGATCTTCTCAAAATCCGCCACAAGGTCTTCATAGTGGTAAGCCTCACGTTCGTACTCGTCCAAAACACCCAGTTCCCGTAGCGTTTCCATGCCCGCGTCGAAGTCTGGTAACGCTCCAACATCTGTCCGCAACCTTTCCCGCAGACGATCTTCTGATGTGACTTCTGACCTATCCATAAAGCCACACGGTATCACATCCATGTAGTTCAGGAACGGCAGGCGAACAGAGGAGAAAAGATGAACGAGAAGATCGAACCTACATGGCTCACCTATGAGGAGGCGGGCCGCCTCGTAGGTTTGGGACGCACGACACTGTGGCGGCTGGCCCGGAACGGCGACATCAAGACCGCTCGTGTGGGGCGTGCCGTCCGGATCGAGAGGCAGAGCTTGGAAGCGTATTTGAGGCTCCAAGCCCGAGACTTTGAGGTCGATAACCAGAAGGCTCGGTCACTAATCGAGCGCGAGGGAGTACGGAGGTATCCTGATGGAGCATAAGGCCGAAACCACACTTTTGAGCGTGGTGGCAATCTTCGATCTTCGCCAGCAAGACGCCGTAAGGCGTTTACACAGTGAGCGGTCTGGGTGGCGTGGATACGCCGAGATAGAGATGCTCGACCAAAACCATGCTGCTCTCATTATGCGTCCCGGCGGGGCGGCGAGGAGGTGTGTATGAGCCCCTACGATAGCTTCCAAAACGCTTACGAGAGCACGCACAGCGGGGCGGCGACATTTAGTGCGGTGGGACTCATGGCCATGGATCTCCCCCCTGTGCAATGGTGCGTGCCGGGTCTGTTGCCAGAAGGGGTAACGATACTAGCTGGCAAGCCGAAGCTAGGTAAGTCGTGGCTATCCCTCAACCTCGCGCTCGCCGTCGCCTCTGGTGGACTGGCTCTAGGAGCACGGCAGGTAGAGCGCGGTGAGTGTCTGTATATGGCCCTTGAGGATAACCAACGGCGGCTACAGAAGCGGCTCTCTAAACTCCTAGGTGGTGACGATCCGCCGGGGGGCCTACATATGGCTACATCGTGGAGAACGATGGACGATGGCGGCGCGGAAGACCTCGATAACTGGCTGCAGGACCATCCTCAGTGTCGGCTCGTGGTCGTAGACGTACTGCAGAAGGTTAGACCTCACGCTGCGGCCAGTCAGGCTGTCTACGCGAGCGACTATCGCGCTCTACAAGCCCTGCACGAAGCCGCTGCGAAGCATAGCGTGGCAGCACTGGTGGTCCACCATCTCCGAAAGGCCGAGGCCAATGATCCGCTAGACGAGATCAGCGGCTCCACCGGACTCTCAGGCGCGGCAGACGGCATGCTTGTATTGAAGCGTGACCGTGGTCGTAGTGAGGCTTACCTACACGTGGACGGGCGAGACATAGAGGAACCTGCCGAGCACGCCCTGATGTGGGACTCCGAAAGCTGTAGTTGGACACTCGCCGGAGATGCTGAAGAGTTCCGCATTAGCCGGGAGCGAACCGAGATTCTCCGAGTATTGGAGGAATCTCCCGCAGGCATGACGCCTACTGAGATCGCTGACGCTTCAGATAGAAATCCAAACTCCACGAAGAAGCTCGTCTGGAACATGAGCCGCGATGGTCAAATTACTTCGGATAGCGGACGGTACTATCCGGTAACCCGTAACCTTGGTAACCCGTAACCTTGGTAACCCGGTAACCGAGCTACGGGAGCCAGTTAACGCTGAGCCAGAACCCGGTAACTCTAGTGGTAACGCTCAAAATCCGAGCGAGGACAGGGTTAGCGGCACTCCGAGTTACTCGGTTACCGAAGTTACCAGTTACCCTGACAATAGCACCGCCGACCACGGGAGACGGCTGACCGCAGACGAAGTTGCTCGCGTCCAGCGCCGCATACGGGAGGGTATAGAACCTTCCCTTGCCCGGCGTGAGGTTCTAGGGTAAGGGAGTTTATATGAGGGTTCGAGAAACCCTTTATCTAACCTTTGCCTACCCTTTATCTAACGGTTGCCAATGATTTATACGAATGGGCATGGGTGAAAGGGCAATCGCGTAGAGTTCGGCCCCTCCTCTTGTATGTTTCAAATGTCCGGTTAAATATGAAAAACGTCACGCGCATTTCGGAGGTGTGGGTATGGCTTCTATAGGCCAATATACTCACGTCCAAATCCCCGAATAGTGGTAGTAGTATGGACTAAAAGCTCCAGTACAGCCTGAGATTTCAGCTGATACGCGAGATTTTCGAGCCCTATCTAATGTTGCAAATGTACGATTATGTGCTAGAATGTATTTAGTCACATAAAGATGGCCCCGGCGACGCGCCAACGTCCCGAGGCCCGGACCACAAGGGGGATCTTGTGATCGAGCAGAGTCTAGCGCGGGAGCCGCGCATCCAACAGGAACCGGTCGCTGAATACACCACCCACGAGCAAAGGCTTATCCGGGCCTACCTCGAAGGCGCGGAGAGTGGGATGGTGGAGGCTCGCGGGTACGGCCTCACCGAAGACGAGCGGCGCGACGCGGAGCGCCAAGCTCACGCTCTGTATGGCAAGGACGTTGATTAAGAGAGTGGGGTATCCGGGCCGAAGGGTTACACCCTTCGGCCCTCCCCCGAGAAGGAGACAGAGGTGGCGATCAAGATCAGCGAGCTTGAGGAGCATTGGCTAACTGTGTCGCAGGCTGCGCACAGGCTGGGGATGACCCGCCAGCAGACCTACAGGCTCACTCAAGATCAGAGACTGAGAGCCGCGCACGTGGGCCGGGATGCACCCGGCGGGCGCGGGGTTCTAGTTGTGGATTCCGCATCTGTCGAGAGGTACGCACGAGAGCAAGGCTTGTCCGCGACGTAGTTGGGCGTTGAGTCTCCTAGTCGGCTTCTGTAGAGGGCAGTTATCTTAAGAGGAGAGCAGCGTGAGTAAGAGACGTGGCAACAATGAGGGAACCATCTCGAAGCGGAAAGACGGGCGTTGGTACGGGCGCTACACCGTACAGACTCCGGATGGCCCCAAGCAGAGAAGCGTGTATGGCAAGACTCGGGCTGAAGTCTCTGAGAAGCTAACTAAGGCTATGGCCGATAGGGACTCGGGGCTAGTCTTCGACTCGGAGAATGTCACAGTCGAGGAATATCTCAACCGCTGGCTTACCGATAGTGTCCGGGATACGGTGCGCCGGTCTACGTACGACAGCTACAAGCGAATGGTGGATAATCATCTCGTACCCGGCGTAGGGTATGTGAAGCTCTCGAAGCTCAAGCCAGATCATCTCCGGCAACTCTACCGCCAGAAGCTGGATAGCGGGCTATCTACCCGGAGTGTTCAGTACATGCACACCATCGCTAAGAAGGCGCTCAAAGATGCCGTTAGGATGGAAAGAGTACCCCGCAACCCGGCAGACGCCGTTGATCCTCCGAAGCTCGTGCAGGACGAGATACACCCGCTCTCAGCCGCTCAGGTTCGAGCGCTACTGGCGGCTACGGAGGGGGAGCGAATACAACCTCTCTACACCGTGGCGGTACACACTGGCATGAGGCCCGGCGAGATGCTCGCCCTACGTTGGGAGGATGTAGACCTCGACACCGCCGCAGCGAGAGTAAACAGGGCACTCTCGGATAGCGGTGAGATGAACGAGCCCAAGACGGCCAAAAGTCGCCGTCGTATAGAGCTATCCGCCGCTGCCGTTTCCGCTCTCAGGGCGCACCGCAAGCGCCAGCTAGAGGAACGAATAGAGAAGGCTGGTCTCTGGGAAGATTACGGTCTCGTGTTTCCCTCAGAAGTAGGTACGCCTATGAACCGCCACAACCTTAGCCGGACATTCAAGAAGCATCTACGCAGGGCGGAGCTTCCCGAGACCTTCCGGCTCTACGATCTCCGCCACACGTGCGCTACGCTCCTGCTCTCCCGCAACGTACACCCCAAGTACGTTCAAGAGCTACTAGGACACGCGGGCATAACGCTCACGCTCGACACCTACTCACACGTGATTCCCGGCATGGACGGAGGTACGGCCTCCGCGATGGATGAGGCGCTAGGCTAGACGCTGTACCTCTACGTAGTCCAACCGTATGTGGTTATGCAGTCAGCAGTGACAAGATGGCTATCTTTGTCTACGCTCGAAGGGAGGCCGGGGCCAGTAATAGGCTGGCCTTCCTTCTCCTGTTCAACAAGGTTGCCGTTCAGAGCCAACAGGAACGTGAGAGGATCTTCTTGCCGGTCCATGCCGTAGGCTGCCCTCACCGCTTGGTCGAGTCGGGTGTGAGCTTCTTTCAACGGGTTAGCTCCGGGTAATTCTAAAGTACGGTAAAGTTCCCGGAAGTTCCAACTATTTTTGCTCATAACAGACCGACGCAGTTCCCGGAGAGAAACCGCTGCTTCCGCAACAGAATCTATCTTTTCTACTGAGGGTTGCTGGGGCCAAGGGAAAGAGTCGAAGACTGTATCAGAAGTGTAACGGAAGTCTCCTTTCAGTGTAGAGCACCTCTCCACAAACCACAGCCAGTGAATGTCAGATTGGAGGATGCCGAAAGAATAGTCGTCCGGCAACGGGAACACTTGCAAAGCATCGTTAGGCCGCACATTACTGCTTACAAACTCAAAGATCGGACGCTTAGTAACGCGTCCACAGACGATATAACGGGTCATCTCGCTAACCCTTTGGATCAACGGCTCCCGCACATAGGACATTAGCCACCACCTATTCAAAAAGTTACGGTGGTGCTTGTTAACTTTGGCCTTTGGATTCTCCGCTAATGTTGTCTTATTGCGCCGTTCTTCTTTATCAGCCTTTTCTTGACGTGCGGGCAGCACCATGTCTTTGAGCCTGCCAAAAGGCTCGGAATACCTCGTAGCGGATAGCTGATCCTGTGGATGGAAGTCTATTGCGTACCGACGGGGAGCCGGAGGTATATTTCCAAGTAAGTCATCCGCGATCAAATACGGAAATAGCACTTCGGAGCTTTCGGATGAGTGTTCGATCATCTGCTGCGCTTCGTCGGGAGTGAGCAAAAACCCTTCGTGGCCGTGAGTCTGTCCCTGATAGCAAGCGGGCGCGTCAGCGTTGGTCACTAGCTTCTCTGCACTCGTCACGTCAAACTTGCCAGAAAGCGCGGCATTTATATGGTCCAGTTCCACCATCTCGAAGTTGCTATCCCGTCTGTCTCCAAGCTGCCTGTATAGACGCTTCGTGCCAGACTCTTCACCTTTGATCCAATTCACGATAGAGACGTGGACTGCGGCCTCCCCAGACCACACCTGAGTAGAGACTGCTTCGGTGATAGTTCCACCATTCTGGGAGATATGGTCGAGGCTGCCTTCACGAGAATCATTTTGGCGAATAGTATTAGTCCCGACCAACCCTGCTCTCTGACCGGCGGCAAGCTCATCGTGAGCTTTCCTGAACCAGTACACACAGTAGTCTGCCTTGCCAGACACTTCGGGGTAGCGGCTACGCACAAGATTCGCATAGGCCGCGCCAAACTCGTCTTGCAGCTTGTTCTTGGATTGATACGGAGGGTTGCCCACTATGGCGTTGACTTTGGGCCACTCGTGGAAAAGGGCGTCGTCACAAATGATATTTCGCTCAAGATTATCCAGTGGCAGCGGCGCGTCGAAGTCCAGCGGCAGATCTATATGCTGCTCCTTGAGCATGTCTTGCGTTTCTTTCAACGCAAGCTCTTTACCGAGTACCATCGTAACCTTTGCTAGCTCCGCTCCAAAGGGATTCTTTTCGATTCCGAAGAACTGTCGTGGACTCAGAACAGAAGCCTGAGCCTGTTGAGAAGAGAACTTATCGTGTATCTTCGCGAGTAGATCTATCTCGATGCGCTTGAGTTCACGGTAGGCGATGTACAGAAAGTCTCCCGCTCCACAAGCCGGGTCCAGCACCTTGAATTCCAGAAGTTCTCGCCTGAGCGACTGCAACTCCCTAAGAGTGTCGGCTGCTTCCACACGCTCCCGCCACGGGCGCACGATAGTGGGTGTAATGATCTTCTCTATATCTGCCTCGCTCGTGAAATGAGCACCGTAAGCGTGGCGCTCTTCTTTGCCCATACTGCTCTGAAAAAGCGTGCCGAAGATTTGAGGCTGCACCTTTCCCCAGTTCTCGGCTGCTGACTCCGCTAACAGCTCGATTTCTTCAGAGTTCAGATCCATCGGCTCTACAACCTGAAAGATACCGCCATTAAAATAAGGTATTCCCTTGTAGCGCCCGGCCTTCGCCGGGGACTGAGTTCCCATCTGTCGGAACAAGTTTCCGATAAGATCGTAGGCACTCTGCCCGTTGCGGCAGTCCTCTATGATCTCGGTAAAGAAGCCTCTGGGCAAAAGATCGAAGTCTTCAGAGAATAGAGCCACTACACATTGGAGCACGAACCGCTGCGCCTCGCTCTGCTCTTCACCTCGGCTTACTAGAGAGTTGAAGACCTGAGCCACTTTGTCAGCAGCAGCCTGCGTTACCGCTACACGGTCGTTACCAAACTGCGGTCTTCTCTTATCTGGGTCGGCAGAGAGAAAATTCAGAGCCATATAGCGATTAGGTAGCTCTTCAAGGAGCACCTTGTCTACCGGCTCTTCTAGTTGCTTGTCGAAGTCGTAGATCCAAAACTCATCAAAGTTACAAAGCACGACGTATTTGGGGCGCTGCGGTACTAGACGTAGCCAGTATTCAAAGATCTGACGATAGTGCCGTTCTAGCTTCTCTCCACGCTTTTTCATCTCCAATAGCAAATGCGGACGCCACAGGAGATCAGCAAACTTCGTACTCTTCCCGGTATGTCGGATGCGGTACTCTTGGATAGCCCCCGCTTCCTTCAATCCCTCATGCCCGAACGCTCTAAACAGGCGCTCGCAGAAGACAGGAGCCTCGCCCTTCTCGTCTCCAGTCAGGCTATGCGCGTATGCCACAAAGTTACGGAGATTCTCAATCGTCTGCTTTGTCGAAGCCTGCATAGCTCTCTCCTCCCCTACAAAGACCCCACTACTCGGCTAGCCAAATAAACAAACCAAAGAAGTGAATGTAATCCTAACAGGCATGGACGGCGAGACCGCAGCCACCATGGACTAGGCGCTAAGATAACTCCCCACGCTTTGTTAGAGTGGAGGCTACCCTGCTTCTGCTTTAGCAGTCTTTGACATAGCCATTTACAGACGAGATTAGCTTGCGGATACTTTTCTTATAGCGTCTACAAAAGGCTCGTCCTGAGCTTGTACATTGGCCGATAGATTAGCGAAAGGCACTATAGATTCGTGGGCGGGATTACTCTGGCTCATCCACGCGGACCAAGCATCATGCACATCCTTAGCTTCCACCTTTTGGCCTAGAGTCAGTGCAAGAACAGCATATAAACGGAACAGGAGTTCTGAGTCTTCGTTAGGATAGAGATCCTTAGGGAGTGCTTGTTTAATCTGCTCGGCTATTTGATCTATGTAATTCATCTTCTAAGACTATAACCTACGTACTTAGAGAAAGAGAACAGCTAAATACAAGAGCAAGAAAACCAACGGAACGAGAGTCTCTACGACAGTAAACTCTAAATATCGCTGTATGAAGTTGCGCCATCTCTTTGGATGCTCTTGTTTAATTATCTGCCACTCATCGTAGTAAATCTTGAGAGGTAGTTTTTGCTCAGCGTTATTTATGACCGTGAATTTTGCTGCGTTTAGATTTCTGTAGCTCCTAATAAGAAGAGCCCAAGTAAATGACACGATGATCCCGGCTACCGCAACTGGCCATACAGTTTGGAGCTCAGCCACACCCAAGAAGGACAACAATGCGGTGTTGACAGTAACGAAGAAAGCGTTTGTGCTTACCCGACGAGCGGACATTCTGTCCGTCATTTCCACTGCCAGCTTGTACAACTCCATATACTCCGCCGAGAGAGGAGCGCTTCCCTCTAGCTCAGCGGATTGCTCCGAGCCAAGGTCTTCTCCGCTCTCCTCGTGAGCTCCTTCAGTCAAGCTGCTACAAGCCGTCTATGAATTCCGCTATGTCGCTCTGATCCCACTTGATCTTCTTCACCCCGTTCATCTCGGAGGGAGAAGACGAGTCATTGGAGTGTATGTGGACCCCGATTAGAGGTACACCCTCGTCTTTTGCACAGGTGATCTCCCACTTCTCTCCGTCCGAACTCATGGAGTTACTACTGAGCAGAGCGATCACCCCATCGCAGCCCTTGATCCTAGTGCGGCAGTTTGTCTTCCATGAGTTATCCCACGGCTCCTTAGCCGACATATCTATGTAGTTAGGGAGGGAATTCGTATTAAGAGACTGCCCTTTTAAGAAGTCACGAGAATTCCTGTCCTCAATGGCAAACGCAATAAAGATCCGCTTGTCGTCACTCACTGCCCTCTCCTTTCTGAGGCTCTTATCGGGCAGCGAAGTTGCAAAAATCCTCGCAACCAAGCTGTAGAGCCAGTCTACCCACTCGCTAGAGTCAAACTAGAGTCAAGTCTCTTTCAGCTACCAAGACGGGACTCCTTGAAACTCGCTATAATCCCCTTAGATATGCGGATTAATTAAGTGGCGGGACACGGATTCGAACCGTGGACACCGTGAGCTTCAATCACGTGCTCTACCTACTGAGCTATCCCGCCGTCTCATCTGGCTCTTTGACCCGAGCCACCGGGCGGGCGGGAGCGACGGGACTCGAACCCGCGGCCTCCGGCGTGACAGGCCGGCGTTCTGACCAACTGAACTACGCCCCCGCGCGAGGAGGAGTGTATCAGACGGTTTGCGGCTTTGCTAACCTTTGCAGCACTTTGTAGTAGAGAGGTCCGACTGCCCTGGGAGCCGCCCTTCGGGGGCTATGCAGAGATGCCGGATAACGAGACCAATAGCCCTTCATCCGGCCTTACGCCAAGGCTGTTGAGGCCCACCTCTCCGTCGCGGTCCAGGTGAGTGGAGCAGAGCACCTCGCCGGATGGCCCGGATCGGCTGAGATCCAGGGTCGCGGCTTCCGGGCCGAGGTTGAAGATCGCCAGCACCCGTTGGCCGCCGCACTCGCGCACGTAGGCGAAGATCCCGTCCGCCCCGACGTTCAGTGGATGGTAGGAGCCCGCCTCTAGCGCCGGGGTCTGGTGTCTGAGGTGTATCAGGCGCCGTACCAGGGAGAGCGTGGAGCGCGGATCCTGGCTCTGGGCGCGTACGTTGGCCGAGTCCGATTCGGGGAGCGGCAGCCAGGGCTCGACGTCGGGGGGGCAGAACCCGGCGTTTGGCGAGTCGTCCCACCGCATCGGGGTGCGCGCGGGGTCGCGGTTGTACTCCGGCGTGTGGATGCCTTGCGGATCCCGGGTCATCTCTGGTGGGATCTCGGCGTCCATCATACCGATCTCGTCTCCGTAATAGCAGGTCGGGCTGCCGCGCAGGGTTAGCAGCAGCATCTGGGCGACCCTGGTCCCGGCCTGTCCCAGGCGGGTGGCGAGCCTCGGGTTGTCGTGGTTGCCGAGCACCCAGTTCGGGGACGCCCCCTCGGGGAGCGCGGCCTCATACTCCTCGACGAGCGATTCCAGGGCCCCGGCGCTCCACTCCGGGATCTGGACGAGGCCGAAGTTGAACGGCAGGTGCAGCCCGTCGAGCTCAGTACCGTAGTAGCGCATCAGACGCCCCAGGGGCAGGTAGAGCTCGCCTATGAGCACCCTGTCCCCCTCGTACTCGTCGGCTATGCTCCGCATCCGCCGCACCACGTCGAGCACCTCGGTCTGGTCGTCGGTGTATACCCTGTGCTGGCGCTGGGAGGCCGGGTCTCCCGCTCTCCAGTCGGGGTTTGGCGGGTTGTCCCGGAGCCCCTCGTCCTTGAACAGCGAGGAGAGCGCGTCTATGCGGAAGCCGTCCACGCCGCGGTCCAGCCAGAATCGTAGGACGCCGTACATCGCCTCCCGGACCTCGGGGTTGCGCCAGTTCAGGTCGGGCTGGCGGGTGTCGAAGGTGTGCATGTAGTACTGCCGCGTGGCCTCATCCCAGGTCCACGACCCGCCGCCGAAGATGCTCTCCCAGTTGTTCGGCGGCCCACCGCCGGGGGCCGGGTCGGCCCAGATGTACCAGGCCCGTTTCGGGCTCTGCCGGGAGGAACGGGCCTCCACGAACCAGGGATGCTCGTCGGAGGTATGGTTCGGCACGTAGTCCAGGATCACCCGTATCTCGCGCCGGTGAGCGCCCTCCAGCAACTCGTCGAAGTCTGCGAGCTCTCCGAACAGTGGGTCCACGCCGCAGTGGTCGGCGATGTCGTAGCCGAAATCCGCCATCGGGGACGGGTAGAATGGAGAGAGCCAGACGGCGTCCACTCTCAGCCACCGCAGGTAGTCGAGCTTCGAGACCACGCCGGGCAGGTCTCCCACCCCGTCGCCGTTCGCGTCCATGAAGCTGCGCGGGTAGATCTGGTACACCACCCCGCTCTCCCACCAGAACGTGGGCCGACTCAATACATCCCCCCTCAAACTCTCACCTTCCAAGAGGATTTCCCCGGATGGAAATCCTCTGCCGTGGCTTTCAGTGTCTATCCAGGACGGTATCTTCGGAATCGTTATAGTAGACCCGTACGCCGGTAGCGTCCAGCCCGTGGGGCGCTCTTACAGTGGCGGGCGAGGCGGAGTTACACGCTACGCGCGTGGCGAGGTTACGAACGGAGGCTCAGAACCTCGATGGATGGCGTGACCGTAAATTGACCGTCACCGCCTCGCAAACAGCGGCACGTCACGGAGCAATTCCGGGGTCGAGGCGCTAGTGGCGGGATTCTGAGAACAAGATTCCGAGAGAAAGGAAATCTTTACCTATCTGCTTTATGGAGTGGGCGATGCTGGAATCGAACCAGCGACATCTTCCTTGTAAGGGAAGCGCTCTACCGCTGAGCTAATCGCCCTCGTATTCGGCCGCCGTGGTGCCCCCAACGGGATTCGAACCCGTGCCGCCGCCTTGAAAGGGCGGTGTCCTGGGCCACTAGACGATGGGGGCCCGTATGGCGCTCGTGGTGCTTGTGGCGCGCACGACGCGTGTGACGGTACTCTAACAGGCTACGGCGGTATCCACCCGGCCGCCTGTGAGCCAGGAAGGAATCGAACCTTCGACACGAGGATTAAAAGTCCCCTGCTCTAACCACTGAGCTACTGGCCCGAAGCTCAATACGCCACTCTACTCCGGCGAGAGTTTATCAAATGGGAGCGGGCTTTCTACGACTCTCTACGCCCCGTTCAGGGACTCCCTGTTGGCCTTCCGGTTGAAATACAGCGCCGCCGAGAGCGCGACGACGAGCGCGGTGAGCACGCCGAGCTCTATCAGGAGGTCCCGGAACTCCGGCGTGCCGAGGCTCTGCTCTATAGAGACGGTCACGGCCAGGATGCGCCTTACGACGGCTATGATCCCGATGAGCAGGAAAGGCTCGGCCACTATCTCCCGCTCCCTGACGATGGTGCTTATGGTGGAGAGGAGCTCGGCGAAGATGAATACCAGGAGCACGCTGTCGAGCACGTTTAGCGCCGTCTTCAGGAGGCCGTTCTGGACCACGGAGAGCACTTCTTTGCCCGCGGCGGCGAACACCAGCAGTATCATCGCCACCAGGAACAGGGCGGCGACGTAGTACACCACCTTCTCGGCGGCGTCTATTACGCGGGTGATCCGGGGGCTGTTTCCGCTTCCAGAGTCCATAGCTCCCAATCCTAGTGCAGAAAGTGACGCCGGCCCGTAAATACCATCGCTATTCCGCGCTCGGCGGCGGCGGAGATCACCTCCTCGTCCCTTTTGGAGCCGCCGGGTTGTATGACCGCCGTGACACCGGCGTCTGCGAGTTGCTCCACGCCGTCTGCGAACGGAAAGAACGCATCGCTGGCGGCCACGGCTCCGCGGGCGGCGTCTCCGGCTTTTCGGGTGGCGATCTTCGAGGAGTCGACCCGGCTGGGCTGTCCGGCTCCTATCCCGACCGTCGCCCCGCCGCTCGCCAGCACTATGGCGTTGCTCTTGACGCCCCGCGCCACCCGCCAGGCGAAGTTCAGGTCGCGCATCTGAGCCTCGGAAGGCTCACCCGCCACCGCCCGGTAATCCGAGCCGTCCTCTATCCGGTCACCCTCCTGTACCAGAAGGCCCCCGGTAACCGGCTTCGCAGAGAGCCGGGGGCTCCGGAGCGGCCCGGCCTGGAGCAGTATCATGTTCGGCTTGGCCTCGAACACCTCCAGGGCGGCGGGGCTGAACTCCGGGGCCACCAGCACCTCGGTAAAGACCCGGGAGATCCCCTCTGCGAGATCCGCGTCCACGCCCTGGCTGAGCGCCACGATGCCACCAAACGCGGAGACCGGGTCGCCGTCGAAGGCCCACTGGTAGGCCTCGGAGACCCCGGCGGCGACCGCCGCGCCGCACGGGTTGGCGTGCTTGACGATCACGGCGGCGGCCCCATCCGGCTCCCACTCCGTAAGGTCCGCGAGCACCGAGCGCGCGGCGTCCACGTCGTAGAGGTTGTTGAAGGAGAGCTCGCGCTCACCGAGCCGCTCCACCCCGGAGAGCAGGTGCTCCCCGCCCGCGTCGGCATAGTAGGCGGCATCCTGGTGCGGGTTCTCACCGTAGCGCAGGGGCATGAACCGCTCCTGTTCCACCGTGCGGCGCTCGGGGAACGCGTAGGTCTCCCCGTCTCCACCGTTCCCGTTGTTTCCGTCCCCGTCGTTTCTCTCTCCGCTCGCGAGCCAGCCCGAGATGCTGGCGTCGTACTCGGCGGTGCGGCGGAAAGCGGCGAGGGCGAGGGCGCGGCGGCTCTCCTCCGATACGTGACCCTCGGAGGAGAGCTCTGAGAGGACCTCATCGTAGTGGTCAGGCCCCGGCACCACCGTGACCGAGCGGAAGTTCTTTGCCGCCGCCCGCAGCATCGTCGGGCCGCCGACGTCTATATTCTCGATGGCCTCCTTCTCCTCCACCCCGGGGGCGGCGACCGCCTGCTCGAAGCGGTACAGGTTGACGCAGACCAGGTCCACGGGGGCGATGTCGTGGCTCACGAGCTCGGTGACCTGATCCGGGCTCTCCAGGTCTGCCAGGATCCCGCCGTGTATGCGGGGGTGGAGCGTCTTTACCCGGCCTCCGAGTATCTCCGGTGAGCCCGTGACCTGCTCCACGGGCGTTACTCCCATCCCGGCTTCTGAAAGCTCCCGGGCGGTGCCGCCGGTGGAGATGATCTCGAACCCCATCTCCGAAAGCCGCCGGCAGAACTCGACCACCCCCGTCTTGTCGGCCACCGAGACCAGAGCCCGGCGCCTCATGGTGCTTACGCCCTGCGAACCCTGCAAATCCTCTCCCTTCCCCTTCGTTCGACGCGTAATTTACCCGGAAGCCTTACCCACGAGCCGACTATCCGGCTAGCCTGGAGGCCCGTCCGTAAGCCGCTCCCGGAAGTGCATCCGTACGGCCTCGACCAGCAGCCGGTGCTCTACAGGACGTATCCGCTCCATCAGAGATTCCAGGGTGTCGTCCGGGCGTACCGACAAGCCTTCCTGGAGGATAACGGGGCCGGAGTCCACCTCCTCGGTGACGTAGTGTACCGTCACCCCGGTTTGTGGCACCCCCGCCTCCAGGACACGCTCTACCGCCCCGAGGCCCTTGAACTCCGGGAGCATCGAGGGGTGGACGTTGATCGTGGCCGGAAACCGGGCCAGAAACTTTCCGGACAACAACCGCATGTATCCCGCGCCGACCACGAGGCTTACGTCGTACCGGGCGAGACGGTCCGCAAGCTCTGAGTCGTACCCCTCCCGGTTCCCGGAGCCGTCCGGGGCGACGTGCTCGACGGGTATCCCGGCCGTTCGCGCGCGCTCGAAGGCGTACGCCCCGGCCCGGTCCCCGGCGACGACCGCGACCTCCTCCGGGTAGGCGTCCACGAGCGCCTGCAGGTTCGTGCCCCCGCCAGAGGCCAGCACCGCGATCCGGCAGCCTTCCGGCAGCCGGAGCCCGCGCGCATCAGACCGATCAGAGAAGTCAGACAAACTCCACCCCGGCGTCCGCGAGTACCTCGCCTATACGCCAGGCGCGGCAGCCAGAGGACCTTAGGGCTTCCACGGCCCGCCCGGCCTCTCCCTGCGGCACCACCGCGCACATCCCCACCCCGAGGTTGAAGACCCGGCGCATCTCCGCTTCGGGGACTCTCCCGAGCGACCGTATCATCCCGAACACGCCGGGCTCCTCCCAGCTCCCGGTCTGTATCCGGGCCCCGAGGCCGCCCAGGACGCGGGGCAAGTTGCCCTGGATGCCGCCGCCGGTTACGTGGGCCAGCGCGCGCACCTCCACCGTCCCGCGCAACGTCTCGACCTCCCGCACGTACGCCCGGTGCGGCTCCAGGTACTCCTCTCCGAGCGTCCGCCCGCCCAGCGCCTCTGGCAGATCTTTCCAGGATAGCCCGGCGTCGGCGACGACCTTGCGGGCCAGGGTGTAGCCGTTGGTGTGCAGCCCGCTCGCGGCGAGCCCGACGATCTCGTCCCCCGGTCTGACACCGGACCCGTCCAGCGCCTCGGTCCTCTCGCAGGCCCCGATACAGCATCCGACCACGTCGAAGTCGCCGTCGCCGTAGAGCCCGGGCATCTCGGCCGTCTCCCCGCCCATGAGGGCGACGCCATGCCTGCCGCAGGCGTCGGCGGCCCCGCGCACCACCTCGGCCACCGCCTCCGGGTCAAGCCTGCCGCTCGCGACGTAGTCGAGGAACATCACCGGACGGGCGCCCGTGGCGAGCACGTCGTTCATGCAGTGGTTGGCGATGTCGGTCCCGATGGAGGCGTAGCGCCCGGTCTCGCGGGCGACCATGACCTTCGTCCCGACGCCGTCTATGGTCGAGGCCAGCACGGGGTCGGTGTAGCCCGCGAGACTGTACAGCCCGGCGAACCCGCCCGCGCCGGAGACCACCCGCGGCCCGTGGGTGGCGGCCACCGATTCTTTCATGAGCTCCACCGCCCGCTCCCCGCGGTCTATGGAGACCCCGGCCTTCTCGTAGCTGTCCCGGGGGCTGTCGCCGGCGCTCAAGTGGCCCCGGCTAGCGGCGCACCGCGCCGGATACGGGTGCGCCGGATACGGGAGCACCGGAGGCTCCCGCTACGCCTTCGAGCGCGTGCTTGCTGGATGAGCCTCCGGTCGGATACTCGCCATCGAAGCAGGCCCGGCACAGACGTCCCTTCTCCTGCCGGGTGGCGGCCACCATGCCGTCGGTAGAGAGATAGGCCAGGCTCGTGGCCCCGAGCTGGGCCCGGATCTCCTCTACCGAGTAGTTCGCGCCCACGAGCTGATCCGGCGTATCCATGTCTATCCCGTAGTAGCACGGTCCGATCACCGGCGGCGAGGACACCCGGAAGTGAACCTCCCTGGCCCCGGCCTCGAACAGCAGCTCGACCAGCTTGCGCGAGGTGTTGCCCCGCACGATGGAGTCGTCTATCACGACGACGCGCTGGCCCTGGATGACCGAGGGCAGCGGGTTGAGCTTCAGCCTGAGGCCGAGCTGGCGCATCCCCTCGGTCGGCTGGATGAAGGTACGCCCGACGTAGCGGTTCTTTATGAGGCCCTCGGCGAAGGGGATGCCGCTTCTCTTAGAGTACCCGGCCGCCGCCGGTATGCCGGAGTCGGGGACCGGGATGACCACGTCCGCCTCGGCCGGGGACTCCTCGGCCAGGATCTCCCCCATCCTCTCCCGGGAGCCGGCGACCTCCCGGCCCGCGATGTGCGAGTCGGGGCGGGCGAAGTACACGTACTCGAAGACGCACAGCGCATGACGGCTCTCCGGCGCCTCGACCCTGTAGCTCGTGAGCCCTTCGTCGTCCACTACCAGGATCTCACCGGGCTCCACGTCGCGCACGAACTCGGCCCCGATAATGTCCAGCCCGCACGTCTCGCTCGACACGACGTATCCTCCCTCCACGCGCCCCAGGCACAGCGGCCTGAACCCGTGCGGATCGCGGAAAGCCACCAGCTTCTCCCCGATCACCATCCCAACGGAGTACGCCCCCTCCATCCGGCGCATCGCCAGACGCACGGCCTCACCGACCGGCAAAGTCTCGCGCTCCAGCTCGCGCATTACGCTCGCCGCAATAAGCGCCGTGTCCGAGGAGGACCTGAACTCGAACCCCTCGGCCACGAGCCAGGAGCGCAGCCCGGCCACGTTTACCAGGTTGCCGTTGTGGGCGAGCGCCACGTTGTTCTCCCCCCGACCCAGAAACTCCGGCTGGGAGTTCTCCCACGAGGCGGATCCGGTCGTGGAGTACCGCACGTGCCCGAGCGCGAGATGCCCGCCTTCGAGCGACCGCAGCCGCGACTCGTCGAAGACGCGGCTCACGAGGCCGGTGTCCCGCATTGCCAGCGTGCTCTCACCGTCGGAGACGGCTATCCCGGCCGCCTCCTGGCCCCGGTGCTGCAGCGCGTACAGCCCGAAGTACACCCGCTGCGCCAGCTCCCCGGCCAGCTCCCGCGAGCGGATACCGAAGACCCCGCACTCCTCCTTTGGCTTCTCGTCCGTAATGTCTGGGATTTCGCTGGTAACGCTGCCGGCGGGATCTACCATCGCGGGATCTCTACTCCAGAGGATCTACTACACTGAACCGAACGTCGTAACTATATTACTTTCGCACACAGGTATCATCCACCACCGGCGAAAAGATCCCTCCCATGTGCTCCGGCGAGCTCCTGCACCGGCACGTTTACGAGCCCGGCCACGGAAAGCCGGCTACCGCCGGTGCTCCCGACCCGCGAGTGATCCACCCCCCGCATCGCACCCTCGAAGTCCCCGGTCTTTTCTTCCGGCACGGCGATGACGAAGCTGCCCCCGCACTCCCCGAAGAGCGCCACGTCCATGCGGGCCCCCGGCAGAAGCGAAACCTCTGCGCCGAGACCGCCCGCCAGGGACATCTCGGCCAGCACGACGCCCAGCCCGCCGCCCGAGAGGTCGTGGGCGGTGTCCACGATCCCGGCGGACACCGCCCGCCGCACCGCGTCACAGGTACGTTTTTCCGAGGCGAGATCCGCCCGCGGCACCTCGCCCGCTACCCTGCCGTGCAAGATCTCCAGGTACTCGGAGGCCGCGAGCGTGGGCCGAAAGCCACCGACCACGTACACGGCGTCGCCCTCGCGCTTGAAGGCGGGGGTGGCGTGGCGGCGGACGTCGTCCATTACGCCGACCATCCCGATCACGGGGGTCGGGTAGATCTCACCCATCGAAGTCTCGTTGTACAGGCTGACGTTCCCGCTCACCACCGGCGTCCCGAACCCCTCGCATGCCTCGGATATACCCTCTATACACCCGGCCAGCTGGTAGTATCCCTCCGGCTTCTCGGGACTGCCGAAGTTCAGGCAGTCGGTGACGGCGGCGGGCTCCGCGCCGACCGCCGAGAGATTGCGGTAAGCCTCGGCGACGGCCGCGGCCCCGCCACGATGCGGGTCCAGGTAGCACAGCCGCCCGCGCCCGTCGGTGGTGATGGCGAAGCCCCGGGTACCGCCTCCCGTGGCTTTTACCCGCATCACGGCCGCGTCTGCTCCGGGCAGGACCACGGTATCGGTGCCGACCTGATGGTCGTACTGTTCCCACACCGACCGCCGCGAGCACAGGTTGTGGTGGGCGAGCATCTTTAGTAGAGCCGCGTCGTAGTCCTCGGGAGGCGGTATCTCCTGTACGTCCAGCTTCTGGGCCTCATCCAGGTAAGCCGGGCGGACTATCTCGCGCTCGTAGGCCGGGGCGTCGGCCAGAGCCTCGGCGGGGACCGAGCCGCGCCGTATCCCCTCGTCCAGCACCCGCAGCTCACCGTCGCCGGTTACGCGACCTATCGTCGTGGCGAGCAGCTCGTAGCGTTCGGCCAGACGTATCACCTCGTCCGCCCTGGCGGGCTCCACGACCGCGAGCATCCTCTCCTGGGACTCGGAGATCATGACCTCCCAAGCCTGCATCCCTTCCTCGCGCCGGGGCACCTTGTCGGCCTCTATCTCTATCCCGACCCCACCGCGCTCGGCCATCTCAGAGGCGCTGGAGGTGATGCCGGCCGCCCCGAGATCCTGCAGAGCCACCAGCATCTCCCGCTCCAGTAGCTCCAGACAACACTCGATGAGCATCTTCTCGGCGAACGGGTCGCCGACCTGCACGTTCGAACGCTTCTCCTCCGACTCCTCCGAAAGCTCTCCGCTGGCGAACGTCGCGCCGTGGATGCCGTCGCGCCCGGTCTTGGAGCCGAGCAGCACTACGACATTGCCCGGCCCCTTGGCCTTGGCGCTCACGATCCCGTCCGAGCGCACGATTCCGACGCACATCGCGTTCACCAGCGGGTTGCCGGAGTAGGCGGGGGCGAACTCGATCTCACCGCCCACCGTCGGTACCCCGACGGCGTTCCCGTACCCGCCGACGCCGCGCACCACCTCCCGGAACAGGTACTCCGTCCGCCCCTCCGACGGCTCGCCGAACCGTAGAGAGTTCATCAGCGCCACCGGCCGAGCCCCCATCGCCAGGATGTCGCGGATGATGCCGCCGACCCCGGTAGCCGCCCCCTCATATGGCTCGACCGCCGACGGATGATTGTGGCTCTCCATCTTGAACGCCACGGCCCAACCCTCGCCGATGTCTATGGCCCCGGCGTTCTCGCCCGGCCCCTGCACCACACGCTCGCCCTCGTTCGGAAACCGGCTCAGGAGCGGCCGCGAGTTCTTGTAGCCGCAGTGCTCGCTCCACATCACGCTGAACAGCGACAGCTCCAGAAAGTTCGGCTCCCGCCCGAGGAGCCCCAGGATGCGCTCGTACTCGGAGTCCGAGATCCCGAGCGCCGCGTAAGTCTCCTCCACACCCGCCCCCTCAGACACCCGCGCCCGCCTTCGCCGCCCCCTGCAGAATGGAGCGCAGGATACACAGCCCGTCGTCCAGACCGAGCACCGGGTCCGAGGCCCTCTCCGGGTGCGGCATCAGCCCGACGACGTTACGCGCCTCGTTGCACACCCCGGCTATGTCTCCCGCAGAGCCGTTCGGGTTCTCCAGGTAGCGCAACACCACCCGGCCCTCCTCCTCCAGCGCGCGCAGCGTCTCCGCGTCGGCATAGTAGTTGCCCTCGTTGTGCGCCACCGGCAGCGTGAGCTCCGCTCCAGGCTCGCACGCGGCCGTCCACGGCGTCTCCACGCTCTCCACCCGTACGCGGGTCCGGGTACACACGAACCTCGTGCTCTTGTTTTGCAACAATGCTCCGGGAAGTAGATGTGCCTCGGCGAGGACCTGGAAGCCGTTACACACCCCTATAACGGGCCCGCCGTCGCGGGCGAACTCTTCTAGCGGTCCCATGACGCCGGAGAAACGAGCTATTGCGCCGGGGCGCAGGTAGTCGCCGTAGGAGAAGCCGCCGGGGACGAAGACGGCGTCAACTCCCTTGAGGTCGGCGTCGGCGTGCCACAGCTCGACGGGCTCGGCGCCGACGCGTTCGAGGGCGGAGAGCGCGTCGCGGTCGCAGTTGGAGCCCGGAAAGATCGGGACACCGACCCTCAACGCGACGCCCCTGACTTACCTACTCGACGATCTCCCACTCGTACTCCTCTATAGTCGGGTTTGCGAGCAGGCGGCGGCACATACCCTCGACCTCTTCGGCGCTCTCGACCTCCATCTCGACCAACCGGCCGACGTGGACGGACTTCACACCCTCGAAGCCCAGCGCGGGCAGCGCCCGGCGCACCGCCTCGCCCTGCGGGTCCAGGATGCCCTCCTTCGGGCGCACCATGACGCGGACCTTCAAGCCGTTAGCCCGTCACCCGGCGCAGCATCTCTGCGTAGGCTTCTTCGACGCCGCCCATGTCGCGGCGGAAGCGGTCCTTGTCCAGCTTCTCGCCGGTCTCCTTGTCCCAGAAGCGGCAGGTGTCGGGGGAGATCTCGTCCGCCAGCATCAGCTCTCCCCCGGGGTCGCGCCCGACCTCTATCTTGAAGTCCACGAGGATAATGCCCTTCTCGTCGAAGAAGCTCGTTAGAAGCTCGTTTACCCGTAAACCGAGCTCCTCGCAGAACATGAGGTCATCTTCGGGCACCCCGAGCTCGCGGAAGTGGGCGTGGGTGAGCATCGGGTCGCCGAGCTCGTCGCTCTTGAGGCACAGCTCGACTATCGGGGCCGAGAGTGGCGTGCCCTCCTCGATCCCGATGAGCCGAGACAGAGAACCCGCCGCGACGTTGCGCACCACGACCTCCACCGGCAGCATCTGCAAATTCTTGGTGGTTATGGAGGTCTCGTCCTCCTGGCTTATGAAGTGCGTCGGGACGCCGTGCTCTTCGAGGTACTTGAAGATCGCCGCGCTCATCATCGCGTTGGTGCGGCCCTTGCCCTCCCACGAGCCGCGCTTGGCGGCGTTGTAGGCGGTGGCGTCGTCCTTGTAGCGGTGCAGCAGGACCTGCGGGTCGTCGGTGGCGAAGACCTGCTTGGCCTTCCCCTCGTACAGTATCTCTCCGGCCTCGTTAGTCGCCACTGTCCAGCCTCTCTCGTAGCTCCTCGACGCGGTCGAAGACCACCCCGATATTCCTCAAAGGATAAGAAGGATCGAACAGGCTGTCGAGACCGTCGCCGAGCCGACTCTGCACCTCTTCGCTCTCCCGCAGTACCTCGCGGAAGCTCTCTCCCCCCTCCCAGGCGCGCATCGCCGCCGACTGAACCACCCCGTAGGCGTCGTCGCGGGTCATCCCGGCCTCCACCAGCTCCAGCAGTACGCGCCCGGAGAACACGATGCCGCCGCCGGTGTCCAGGTTCTCCCGCATCCGCTCGGCGTCCACCTCCAGGCCGCGCAGGATGCGGGCGGTGGTGCGCAGCATGTAGAAGGCCACGCCCGTCGAGTCCGGCAGTACCATGCGCTCGGCGGAGGAGTGGGAGATGTCGCGCTCCTGCCACAGGGCATTGTTCTCGAAGCCCACCGTCGCGTTGCCACGCAGGACGCGGGCCATGCCGCACAGACGCTCGGCCAGGATCGGGTTCCGCTTGTGCGGCATCGCCGAGGAGCCCTTCTGCCCCTTGCCAAACGGCTCGGCCAGCTCCCGGACCTCGGTGCGCTGGGCACCCCTTATCTCGACCGCGATCTTCTCCATAGTAGAGCCAAGTGTCGCGAGCGTAGAGAGTATCTCGGCGTGCCGGTCGCGCTGCACGATCTGGGTCGAGGCGAGCGCGGGCGACAGGCCGAGCCCCTCGCAGGTGATGGCCTCGACCCTGGGGTCCACGTTTGCGTAGGTGCCGGTGGCGCCCGAGATCTTCCCGACGGCGGCGACCTCATGGGCGTGGTCCAGCCTTCCCAGGTTCCGCTCCATCTCGAACGCCCACACCGCCATCTTGTGCCCGAGCGTGGTCGGCTCGGCGTGGACGCCGTGGGTGCGCCCGACCATCACCGTCTCCCGGTGCAGGAGCGCCATGTTCGCCAGCAGCGCGGCGAGCTCCCGGGCCTCCTCCCGGATCAGCTCCACCGCCCGCTTTAGCTGCACGGCCCCGGCGGTGTCCAGCACGTCCGAGGAGGTGAGCCCGAAGTGGAAGTGGCGGGCCACGTCGCCGGCCTGTTCTGAGACGGCAGAGACGAAGGCTATTACGTCGTGGTGGGTCTCGGCCTCTATCTCCTCTATGCGCTCCAGGGAGAAGTCGGCCTTCTCCGCCAGCTCCTCGACCTCTTCGGACGGGATCTCACCAAGCTCCGCCCGCGCCCGGCAGACCGCGATCTCCACGTCCAGCATGGAGCGGAACCTCGCCTCCTCGGTCCACAGGGCGGCCATCTCCGGCAGATTATAGCGTTCGATCACTTGCGCTCCTCCAGGGTATGGGAGAGCTCGTCGTCCGAGAGGGCTAGTATCCGGGCGGCGAGCACGGCGGCGTTCGTGGAGCCGTCTACCGCGACGGTGGCGACGGGGACGCCGGGGGGCATCTGCACCGTGGAGAGCAGGGAGTCGAAGCCCCCCAGCGCGCCGGCGGCTATCGGGACCCCGATAACCGGCAGCGTCGTGCGTCCGGCCACGGCACCGGCAAGGTGGGCGGCCATGCCGGAAGCACAGATCAGGACCTTCAGGCCCCGGTCCTTGGCGGTCCCGGCGTACTCGGCGACGGACTCGGGGCTCTCGTGAACCGAGCGTGTCTCAATCTCGTACTCGACGCCGAGCTCTTCGAGGCGGGCGGTGCATTTATCCATCACCTCCCGGTCGGAGTCGCTGCCGACCAGTATGCCTACTTGCGGGCCCGAGTTGGCCAATTAAAAGTCCTCCAACTCCATCGCTTCCAGTGCTATGTCGGTACGGTACTGCATGCCGGGAAAATGTATCTGCTCCACGGCGGCGTAGGCCCTGGCCCGCGCCTCTATCACGGACTCTCCGGTTCCCACGACGTTCAGGACGCGGCCGCCGTCGGTCTCCAGGGAGTCCCCCCGCTCGCGGGTCGCGCCGTGGTACACGTAGACGCCCATCGGCAGGTCGTCGAGGCCCGAGATCTCATCCCCGCTCGATGAGGACTCCGGGTAGCCCTCGCTGGCCAGGACGACGCAGACGGCCTTCTCTGCGGTCCACTCGATCTCATACCCGCCGAGGCTCTCCTCGTCGCAGGCGATCATCATCTCCAGCAGGTCCGTCTCCAGGCGCGGCAGCAAGGCCTGGGTCTCCGGGTCGCCGAAGCGGCAGTTGAACTCCAACGCCTGCGGGCCGTCCTCGGTGACCATCACCCCGGCGTACAACAACCCCGAGTACCGCGCCCCGATCAGGGATAGCTGATCCAGGGTCGGCTTTACTATCTCTTCCAGTATGGCGGCGTAGGTCTGGGGCTCCATCCAGCCTATCGGGGAGTACGCGCCCATCCCGCCGGTGTTCGGGCCCTCGCCCGCGTCGTATGCTGGTTTGTAGTCCTGGGCCGGCAGAAACGGCAGGATGTCCTGGCCGTCGGTGATGACGAAGACCGAGGCTTCACGGCCTTCGAGACACTGCTCCAGGAGGACCCGCTCCCCGGAGGAGCCGAAACGTCCGCTGAACGCCTCCCGCACGGCCCCGGCGGCCTCGTCGCGGTTGCGGGCAACGGTTACACCCTTGCCGGCCACCGGCCCGTCCACCTTGACGACCACCGGGAACTCGGTGTCGGTCATGGCCCGGATGCGGGCGAGGGCGGGCTCCGGCATGTCGAAGGCGTCGAACGGTGCGGTTGGGACCCCGGCATTGCGCATGATCTCCTTGGCGAAGACCTTGGAGCCCTCTATGCGGGCGGCCGAGCGGGAGGGGCCGAATACCTTGAGCCCCTCCTCCCAGAAACAGTCTGTAATGCCCCAGATAAGAGGATGCTCGGGTCCGACCACGGTGAGGTCTATCTCGTTGTCCCGGGCGAAGTCCCTGAGCCCCGTGAGGTCGTCGGCGGCGATGTCGACCGTGTCGGCTATCCGGGCCATGCCGGGGTTGCCGGGGGCGGCGAAAAGCTCCGGCTGCAGCGGGCTACGGGCGAGCGCCTCGAGTAGCGCATGCTCCCGCCCCCCACTGCCGACGACCATTACGCGCAATAGCTCCTCCTGTGACTCTCTAGACGCTCTACTCTATCCCGCCATCTAGGCCCCCGGCTTCTCGACTATCGCCTGATCCCGCTCGGGCCCGACGCTAATCATACACAGTGGGGCCCCCACCTCGCTCTCGACGAACTCCACGAAGTCGCGGGCGGCCTCTGGCAGGTCGCCGCGCATGCGGCAGTGGGCTATGTCCTCGCCCCAGCCGGGCAGGGTCTTGTACACGGGCGTCACGTCGTGCAGGTCGGTCTGGCTCATCGGGTAGCCCTCGACCCGCTCACCGCGCACCTCGTAGCCGACACACACCTGGATCTCCTCGACCGCCGAGAGCACGTCGAGCTTTGTAAGCGCGATCTGGGTCACCCCGTTCAGTGCGGCGGTGTACTTGGTGGAGACCATGTCCAGCCACCCGCAACGCCGCTTCCGGCCCGTGGTCGCGCCGTACTCGTGGCCCACGTCCGCGAGCGTCTCGCCGACCTCGTCGAAGAGCTCCGTCGGGAACGGCCCGTCGCCCACGCGGGTGGCGTACGCCTTGGTCACCCCGATGACGTCCCCGATCTCCTGCGGCGGTATCCCAGCTCCGGTTATGGCACCGCCGATGCACGGGTTCGAGGAGGTCACGAACGGGTAAGTGCCGTGGTCATTGTCCAAAAGCGCGGCCTGGGCGCCTTCTAGCAAGACCGGCTGGTGGTCGCGCAGGCCGTCGCGCAGGATCATGCCGGTGTCGGCGACCATTGGCTCCATGAGCTCCCTGTAGCCGGAGAGCCACTGCACGAGCTCGTCCGCGTCGTAGGGCTCCGCCCCGTAGACATTCTCGAACAGGCAGTTCTTCTCGGAGAGCGCCCGGCTTAACTTCTCGCGCAGGGCCTTCTCGTCGAAGACGTCCTGCACGCGGATGCCGACGCGGGCGGCCTTGTCCTCATAGCACGGCCCGATACCCCGGTTCGTGGTGCCCAGCTTGTCGTTCTCCAGCGAGCTCTCGCGCTCCCTATCGAGCGCCACGTGATACGGCATGATCACGTGCGCCCGCCCGTCCAGCTTGAGCCTCTGGCGCACGTCGGTAAAACCGCGCTTCTCCAGGCTCCCGACCTCCTCGGCCAGCACCTCGGGGCTCACCACGACCCCATTGCCGATGGTGCATACGACCCCTTCCCGGACCGTCCCGCTCGGCAGCAGGTGTACGACGAACTCCTCCTCGCCGACCCTTATGGTGTGCCCGGCATTGTTGCCGCCGGAGTACCTCGCGACGTAACTGGAGTCCGCCGCCAGAGCGTCGCAGACCCGTCCCTTGCCTTCGTCACCCCAGGCCAACCCGAGTACAACCGTGGCAGTCAAAGTTTCGCCCCTCTCTGAGCTTACTGATCCCTTGCTGATCTCTCGCTGATCTCGGCCCCGGCGCATTCCAGGGGCCGTGCCCCGACCTCGTCTACCTCACCTACCTCGGCCGCGACACGGCCCCTCCCGATAGCGCCACCGGAGCATTAACATGCTTGGCATATCCGGGTAGGGAGAACCGGCATACGACACGCGCCGGCCGCCCTGTGGGAACGCAGCTTTCAACCACCGCCGCAATTTAGCACAACACGGTATGCTTTTGAAATGCTTGAACGAGAACCGCAGGTTACATATTTAGAACTACCGAAAATCTACTCAAGGCACGCCCGCGCCGGGCTACTCGAACATCACCACCGGCTCGTCGTAGCGGCGGACCCGTCCGCGCCGCAGCAGGCTTTCGACGAAGCGGCCGAGCTCCTCGTTACCTTCTCTCTCTCCGCCCCGCATGTACCGCAGCGGGAATCTCACGCCGAGCACCCGCTCGGCGACCCTGAAACGGGTTACCCCCGCCGGGAGCGTCCCGCCTTCCCGCACCACCTCCGCGAGTTCCGTGAGCGAGAAACGGCGGTGGTAGACGGCCACCCGGTCCTCGGAGGGCTCCACGGGCTCGCCCGGCACCACCCGCCGCACCGCCGCGCCTTCCGGGTAAGCCTCCTGCAGGGTCCAGAGGGCGCGGGCCTGCTCGGCGGCGGGCCCCACGCTCCCGAGCGCGAGACACCCTTCCTCGGTCTCCACCGCGGCGAGCACCCCCAGGGGCAGCTCCCCGCCGCACCTCGCGCCCCGCGCGAGCTCCACGCCCTCCATTCCCGGCTCCAGGGAGCGCAGCCGTCCGGCCAACTTCTCCGGTATCCCCGGAGCCTCCAGGACGTGGGTCCAGCTCTCCGCCTCGTCCGGGGGCTCAACGGCCTGCACGAGCACGAGGTTACACCCGAGACCGGAGATCGCACCCACCCTGTGGGCACCGTCCAGCACCAGATAATCGTCGCCGTGGGGGGCCGCGATCACGGGGTGGCTCTGTACGTCCTCGGCGGCTATCGTCTCCCGCAGCGCCGCCAGCCGCGCCGGCTCACGGGCCTCGTGCAGGAGCAGCCGGCCGGTCTCCACCAGCCGCAGGGAGTTCATCGGGTGTCTCAACGCGGAAAACGCAAGAGTAGAGAAACCGGGTGCGGGCTAGAGGCTCAAGGAAAGATAAGGAAAGATCACGGGTCGCCGCCGAGACGGTCCCAGATGTAGTCCATCACCACGAAGCCGCCGAAGAATACGAGCGCGATCACGGTCGCAAAGCCCGTGATTCCGAAGAGCATGATGATCGTATCCAACAGCCTCCTCCAAAAGCCTCGCATATCCGCCTGCAGATCCGCACAGAGTCGGGACGGCCGGATTTGAACCGGCGACCACTCGGCCCCCAGCCGAGTGCGCTACCAGACTGCGCCACGTCCCGTCGCGCCTGAGATGATACCAGACGAGCCGGGTTACCGTGCCCGAATACAAGCCCAAGCATGCTATCATCCCGGCCGTATGACGCTCGCGGCAACCTACATCCGCACCGACCCCGAGGGCGCCCTCCCTGGAGCGGAGGAGCAGCGGCGGCTGGTCGAAGATTACGCGGCCGGACGGGGGTACGAGATCGTGGCCCGCTACGAGGACCCCGGCGCGCCCGGCAAGCTCCTGTACCACAAGCCCGGCCTCAAAGAGGCGATAGACAACATCAAGGAGGCCGAGGACTGGGAGGTGCTGGTGGTCGCCGAGCCCCGCTGCATCTCCGACGACGAGTCGGCCATAAACGAGCTCGTACACAAGTTCTCCCTGTACGGGAACGCCCTGGAGAGCCCCGGGCGCGACTGGGAAGAGTTTTTGGCGGCGATGCGGAGCTATCGCCGCTCCCAGAGCCAGAGAGGCTGATCGCCCGCTCCAAAGGTACAGAGCTCCGGAAAGGCCGCCGCCGGATCTTCGAGGAGCTTAGGGCTTCAGAACTCCAGCAACCCGTGAGGATCTCCGGAAACCGTGCCGTATCCCCGCTCGTATCCCGGTGTGACGCTTGTTGAAGAGATGGCCGAGGTGTACCGAGGTGGTGTAAAGGCAGGATCTTCGGTTACCTTATCCGATGGCATAGTCGGGATTGACGGTAGTAACAGAAGAGGAGGCCCCGTTGGGACTACTGAGGACGATACTAGCCCTGATCGTACTGCTGATCCTGGCCCACGCGGGCCTCGCGTACCTGGGCTACGCGCCGGACACGAACCAGGTTACGAACGCGGTCTTCGGCCTGGCCCGGCTGCTGGAGATACCGGCCCAGATGCTGTTACCCGCCCGCGCTTTCTACACGCAGGTACTGGCGGCGGCCGGCGGGTACTTCGTGATCTACATCCTCCTCGGGATCGGTAGCCGCGGCTAAACCTCTTCAAGCTCCACAAACCGGGAGTCTATGCGATGCTTGAGCGCGAGCGCGGCCCGGCCCCGGTACACGAGCGGGCCGTACACGGCGAGCCCGGTGCCGTCGCCCAGGTTCAGGACGTACAGATAATGTCGCTGGGGCTCGTAGGCCCTCAGCGGCTCCCCCCGCAGGAAAGCCTGGAGGTTGTGGAAGATCACGGGCGCCTGCCGCACCGCGAACACCCCGAGCGTCGGCAGCGTCCCGCCCCGGAACGCCACCGAGTCGCCGCCGCCGAAGAGAGCCGGCTGGCTCACGCTCTGCAGATAACGGTTCACCCACAGGCCGCCGTCCGCCCCGGTAAGTAGATCCGCGCCGAATCGCGCGGAGCGCAGGAACGCGCCCGTGGGCGCGAGCCCAACTGCGGATACGAAGAGGTCATACGGGATTTCGAGCTTCCCGGCCCGCGCCACACCCTCTCCCATCCGGCGTACCGGCGACTCCAGCAAGACCTCCGCACCCCGGCCCTCCAGAGAGTCCCGCATCACGCGCCCCGCCCGGGCCGGGGAGTCCGGCAGCAGGCCTTCCCCGGCCTCGGCCAGCGTTAGCCTTACCCGGCCTTCCGCAACTTTCGTAACTTCTGTAAGGGCGAGGAGGTTTGCCGCGACCTCGCATCCGGCGGCCCCGCCTCCCGCAACCAGCACCCGCGGGGCGTCCCCGCTCTGCATCAGGGTGAGCACCCGGTCCCGGATGCGGGCAGCGTTTGCCACGGGCTTTACCGGTATGACGGCCTCTCCGTCACCGGCGTCGCCGCCATCGTCCGGGGTTTCGCTACCGAGGTTGAAGGAGGCGGCGTCGAAGGACACGCGGCCGCCACCTTCGAGCAGCAGCTCGCCCGGCAGCACGCGCTCCACCCGGCCCTCCACGAAACGCCCCCCACCGCCCTCGGCCAGCCGCCGCACGTCTATGCGGGCCTGTTCCTCGGCATACAGGCCGGAGACCACACCGGTGGCCATCCCCGAGTAATAGAGGTAGGGCGAAGGGTTCACGAGCACCACGTCGAAGCCGCGCCCGGCCAGCTCCCCGGCGCGGCGCAGCGAGTAGAGGTTCGCGTGTCCGCCGCCCGCGAAGGCTATAGTCGGTTTGCGGGGGCCGGGAGCCATCTCCAGCGGTATACCACGTGGCGCGAGAGGGTACGGTATGGGCGTGGGGCGGGTACGGAGCGGGCCCGCCCGCCGGGGCGACGTGTGATAACTTACACACCTTCTGGTCTCCTGCAATATACTTGGGGCTTGTTTCGCTTGGCCGCCATCCAGACACTGGACGCTATCCGCGGAGAGGTACAGGTATACCGTGATCGAATTCCAGGAGGTGAGCAAGTCCTATCCGGGCTCAGAGGCGTCCGTGGTCCGGGAGCTCTCCTTTACCGTGCCGGAGGGTGAGATATGCGTCCTCGTCGGCCCGTCGGGGTGTGGCAAAACAACCACGATGCGGATGGTCAATCGGCTCATAGAGCCCACGTCCGGCGTGATCCTCATAGACGGTGAGCCGAACACGGCGATGAGCGCCACCGCACTGCGGCGTGAGATCGGCTATGCAATACAGGAGATCGGGCTCTTCCCCCACCGCACCATCCGGGAGAACGTCTGTACCGTGCCGAAGCTCCTCGAGTGGGACCGCTCCGAGACCGAAGAGCGCGCCTCGGAGCTTCTGCGGCTCGTCGGGCTCGACCCCGAGCAGTACGGCGACCGTTACCCGGCGGAGCTCTCGGGCGGGCAGCAGCAGCGCGTCGGGGTGGCGCGGGCGATGGCCGCCGACCCGCCGGTGATGCTCATGGACGAGCCCTTCGGCGCGGTGGACCCCATCACCCGCGAGATGCTCCAGGACGAGTTCCTGCGGATACAGCAGGAGATCGAGAAGACCATCGTCTTCGTCACCCACGACATAGACGAGGCCATAAAGATGGGCGACCACATCGCCATCCTCGGAGAGGGCGGCATCCTGGCCCAGTACGACACCCCGGAGAACATACTCGCCGACCCCGCCTCCGAGTTCGTGGCCTCCTTTATCGGCACCGACCGGACCCTAAAGCGGCTCTCGCTAACCCGCGTGGCAGAGGCCCCGCTCGAACCCCTGAACGGCTCTCCGGCGGGCTCGTTGCCCCGCATCAACGGGAGCCTGAGCCTCAGAGAGGCGCTCTCGGAGCTTATAGGCTCTGGCTCCGAAAGGGGCGTGGTGTACTCCGAGGAGGATACCCCCGAGGAGCGGGGCGAGATCTCACTCGACACCATCCGCCAGCTCTCGGAGACCGGGAGTTAGGGAAGCCAGGTAGGGTTGGAGGTGATCAGAGGTGGATAACGAGTTTACCCTGGAGGACGAGAACCCGCCGTTAATAGACTTTGGCTGGATCTCCTCAAACCTCTTTGACGACATACTCCCGGCGTTCTTGCAGCACCTGCTGCTCGCGCTGATCCCGGTCGTGCTCGCCCTCGCCATAGCCCTGCCCGTGGGCATACTCTGTCACCGCCGGCGTTGGCTGTACCCCCCGACCACCGCCGTCACCGGCATCCTGTACACCATCCCGAGCCTGGCATTCTTTGTCCTCCTGATACCGCTGGTGGGAACGGGTGTAACGCCGGTACTCATAGCCCTCACGGCCTACTCGCTCTTGGTCCTGATCCGCAACGTCGTAACCGGCCTCGACTCCGTGCCGGACCAGACCATAGACGCCGCCCGCGGTATGGGCCTCACCGAACGCCAGATACTCTTCGGCGTCGAGTTGCCGCTGGCCCTGCCGGTGATCGTGGCCGGGGTCCGCATAGCGACCGTGACCGTCGTCGGCATCGCCAGCATCGCGGCGTTTATCGGGGGCGGGGGGCTCGGGACCCTGATCTTCGACGGCATAGACAGCCTGTTCTTTACCCAGATAATCGTCGGGGCCCTGCTGACGGTCGTGATAGCGGTCTCGGCAGACCTCGGCCTGCACGGCGTCGAGAGCCGCCTCAGGCCCTGGGCCCGGCGGGCGCGGGGCGTCTAGGATGGGCGCGTTCGTACGGGAGTTCGTAGAGCAGCTACAGAGCCCGGAGTGGAGCCAGGCCGTTGCCCAGCACATAAAGCTCTCCGCGCTCGCGCTCCTGGTGGGGATAATCATCTCGGTGCCGCTGGCCATAGCCGTCAGTCGCTACCCGCGGACCGCGCTCCTCTCCATAAACGTCGCAAACCTGGGACGCGGCGTCCCGGATCTCGCGCTACTGGCCTTTTTCCTGGTCATCTTCGGCCTCGGGTTCTGGCCGGCGGAGATAGCCTTGATACTACTCTCCATACCGCCGATCCTCATAAACACCGTGACGGCGCTGAACCAGGTCGAGAACAAGGTAATAGACTCGGCCCGCGGCATGGGGCTGTCGGAGTGGCAGATACTCACGAGCGTCCAGCTCCCGATAGCGGCGCCCGTGATCTTCGCCGGAATCCGCACCTCGGCGGTGCAGGTCGTCGCCGGGGCCACGCTCGCGACGTTTATCGGCGCCGGCGGGCTCGGGGTCTTTATCGTGCAGGGTCTCGCCGGTTTCGGCTACCCGACGATGTTCGCCGGGGCAATCCCCGTGGCGGTGCTGGCCATCGCCGCGGAGTTCGCGTTCGGCGGCCTTGAGCGGCTGTCGACGCCGAAAGGCCTGAAAGTGGCAAAAAAGAGAGCTAAGAGAGGAAGGTAGGAGATGATTACCAGGAACACCCCCAGCAATACGAGCGTGAAGAAGCTCAGGATAACGCTCGCCGGACTGCTCGCGCTTACCGTGGTCCCGCTGGCCGCCGCCTGCGGGGGGAGTGGCTCCTCCGGCGGCCCGAGCATCACGGTCGGCTCGAAGAACTTTACCGAGCAGGTGGTCCTCGGCGAACTCTACGCCCAGGTCCTCGAAGAAGAGGACTTCGACGTAAACCGCAAGCTCGACCTCGGCAATGTAACCACCCTGGATCAGGCGCTGCAGTCCGGCAACCTGACCATGTACCCGGAGTACACCGGCACCTCGCTCGTGCAGGCCCTCGGTGAGGAGGACGCTGATTATCCCTCTCCGCAGGCAACCTACGACGCCGCCGAGGAAGGCTACGAGTCGCGCGACCCCGCGGCGACCCTGCTGGCCCCGGTGGACTACAACAACAGCTACGCCATAACCGTGCCAAAGGACGTCGCCCAGGAGTACGACCTGGAGACCGTTGAGGACCTCGCGGGGGTCTCGGACGAGCTCACCCTCGCATCCTTCGGGGAGTGCCAGGAGAACCCGGCCTGCTTCCCGAACGTGAAGGACAACTACGACGTAAACTTCGAGGAGGTAACCCTGGTAGACAGCCTCGGGCTGCGGTATCAGGCGCTCAAGCAGGGCGACGCCCAGGCCGCCATCGGCTTCACCACCGACGCCCAGCTCCTCTCCGACGACCTCGTGGTGCTAGACGAGGAGAAGGACATCTGGCCCTACTACTACGCGGCCCCGGTCATAGACCAGAGCTACCTCGACGAGCATCCGAGGGTCGCCGACGTAGTGAACCCCGTCTCCGAGTCCCTCGGCGTAAACGACATCCGCAACCTCAACGGCCGCGTGGACCTGGACAACGAGGACCCGGCCGACGTGGCCGAGGACTACCTCGAAAATAACGGGTTCCTGGAGTAGCTCGGGCTATTTTGAGTTAAGCTGGGCTATATGAGCACCCCGATAGTCCGCATAAAGCCCGAGGTAATAACCGAGCACCGGATGCGCATCGAGATGTTCAACCTCGAGGAGGAGGACATCGAGAACACCATCCGGATGAAGGGCTGGGCCTGGGTCCTGGCCCGCAAGGGCTGGGTCTACTCCGGCGAGCCCGACTTCATCTTCCGTCAGGTCCGGGAGGTCGTCATAACCATCCCGAACATAAAGTTCGACGAGAGCGCCATCGAGGAGTCCGTGAGGACGGTGGAGGAGAAATCCCGCTCCGAGGAGGAGCTTGCGGAGGGCCGGGACGTGCTGCGCCAGGCCTTCGAGAAGAGCGGCCAGGCCGCCGGCATCGAGTACCTGGACCGGGGGGACCGGAGCTAGGCCAGGTTCAGGCGTCCGGGTGAGAGCCGACCCGCCCCTCCTCTCCCCTGTCGAGGAGGGTAATGGCCTCCATGTCGCCGGGATTCAGCTCGAAGTCGAACAGGTCGAAGTTCTCCCTGATGCGCGACGGCGTGACGGACTTCGGGAAGACGATGTTGGCGCGCTGTATGTGCCACCTGAGGACCACCTGCGCCGGGGTCTTTCCCGTCTTGCCGGCGACGGCCGTGACGGCGGGCTCTTCGAGCACCCCGCCCCGCGCAAGCGGCGACCAGGCCTCCACGGCGATCCCCCGCTCCCGGCAGTGGTCTCTTACCCTATCGTTGGTCAGGTACGGGTGCGACTCGATCTGATTCACCGCCGGTACCGTGTCACTCCCGGCGGCCAGCCGCTCCAGGTGGGACGGCTGGAAGTTCGACACCCCGATAGAACGCGCCCGGCCGTCGGCCCGGAACTCCTCCAGGGTATTCCAGGTAGAGACGAAGTCCCCACCGTACCGGTTCGGCAGCGGCCAGTGGATCAGGAAGAGATCCACGTAGTCAAAGCCAAGTTCCGAGAGCGTCTTCTCGAAAGCCTTGCGGGCGTCCTCGGGCTCGTGGAAACCGTTATCCAGCTTGCTGGTAACGTATACGTCGCCGCGCTCCAACCCGGAGGCCCTTATGGCCTCGCCGACCTCCCGCTCGTTGCCGTACATCTGGGCCGTGTCCACGTGCCGGTACCCGGCCTCTAGCGCCTCGCCTACGGCCCGCCGCGTTTCCTCGGGCTCTACCTTGTACACCCCGAAACCCAGCTGCGGGATCAAGCCGCCGTCGTGCAACGTAACCCGGGGGACCCCGCTGACAGTCATCTGGCTCCTAACTCGCCTGGCCTGCGTCGTTTTTGTCCGTTTCGCCTGGCCTGTTTCGTCTATCCGCTCCGGCAGACGAGACCAAGATAGCATTCCGCACCCTCTTACGAGACCTGTTTTAGACCCTGGCCCATCACAGCCCGGATCTCATAATGACTTCGTAATATTTGACATCTGGCCGTCCGACATTACGATACCCATACTCCCGTAAAGATCCCGTAAAGACTCGCAGGGGTTCGGGTGTCGCCAACAGAAGAGGTGCTCTGCTTGCGGAGAACAGACCGAGCAAAACGAGTAGACCAAGCAGAACGAGCAAAAGATACCAGGGCGTTTGAGATTGGCCCGGTGTTCTACATCTCGCTGGCGCTCGCGCTGACCTTCGTCGGGTGGGGCACGCTATCCCGGGACAGCCTCTCCAGGGTGACAACGTGGGTGCTGGAGATCGTGCTGCAGACCTTCGGCTGGGTTTACCTGATCGTGGTGGTCGGCGTGCTGGTCTTCGTCCTCTTTCTCGGTATTGGCCCCGCGGGCAAGCTGCGGCTGGGCGGACGCGAGGAGAGGCCGGAGTTCGGGTGGCTCTCCTGGGTGGCGATGCTTCTCAGCGCCGGCGTCGGGCTGAGCTTTCTGTTCTGGGGTACCGCGCAGCCCCTGATACACCTCTCCGACCCTCCGTACGCGGCGGTGGGGGCGGGCTCCGGGGAGGCGGCCCGGCTGGGGATGCGCTACTCGTTTTTGTTCTGGGGGCTGCACGCGTGGGCGCTCTACGCGGCGGTCGCGATAGCCGTGGGCTACGTGAGCTTCAGGCACGGCAGGCCGGTGCTCATAAGCTCCGCGCTGTATCCCCTGCTCGGAGACCGGGTCGAGGGGCCTCTGGGCAAGATAATAGACGTGCTGTCGGTGCTGGCTATACTCTTCGGCGTCTCTACCTCGCTCGGGCTCGGCACCCGGGAGCTGAACAGCGTGCTGGATCTCACGCTGGGCGTCCCCGAGGTGTATTACGTGAAGGTGGCGATCATAGCGAGCCTGATGACGGTGTGCGCGATCTCGGCGGCCACCGGGCTCGGGCGCGGGATACGCATACTGAGCCTGCTGAACGCCGGGGTATGCGGGCTCTTGCTCGTGTTCGTGCTAATCTTCGGGCCGACGCTCTTCCTGATAACGACGTTCGGCGAGTCCCTGGGCGGCTATCTCTCCGGCATAATCCCCATGAGTCTCCGCTCCGGGGCGCCGGGGAGCCCGGGCTGGGCCGAAGAGTGGACCTTCTTCTTCTGGGCGTGGTGGATCTCCTGGTCGCCTTTCGTGGGAACGTTCATCGCCCGGATCTCCCGGGGCAGGACGATCCGGGAGGTCGTGGCCGGCATGGTGCTCGTCCCGAGCGTGGTGAGCTTCTTCTGGTTCTCGGTCTTCGGGGGTAACTCTCTGTGGCTGGAGCTTTCCGGCCGCCAGGACCTCGCCTCGCTCGCCGGGTCGAGCAAGGCTCTGGTAACCTTCGAGGTGTTCGACACTCTCCCGCTCTCCGGTATAGTCCCGCTGTTTATCGTGCTCGTGATCGGCCTGCTCTTTATAACCTCCGCGGACTCGGCCTCTTTCATGCTCGGTAGCACGACCTGCGGCGGGACCCTCTACCCGCCAAAGCTCGTAAGGCTCATGTGGTCGGCTCTCGGGGGCTGCTTCGCCGCCGTACTCCTGCTGGATAGCGGCAGCCGGTCACTGCAGGGGGCGGCGGTCATAGGAGCGGTGCCGTTCACCGTGATCCTGGCCGGACTCTGCGTAAGCCTGGGCAAGAGCATTCTGCAGGACTACGCAAAGCGATGATCCAAAGCGACAAGAGCCACCAGGAGGGCGCACCCAGAAGCGATACGGAAGCGGTACGAGCCGCTGCATCCAGCAGTATCCTCTGTATCGAACACGTAAGTCATGTTGTTCGTGATTTAATGGCGTACAATTAAAATAATTGCCCGACGGCGGGCACGAGAGCAGGAGGTAATCCATGGCTACGGTAGAGCGTAACGCGAGGATCGTCTGGGAGGGCGACCTGCAGCAGGGCAGCGGCAACGTGAGCGGCGGTAGCGGGGCCATAGACGAGATGCCCGTAACCTTCGCCTCGCGGGTCCAGAACCCGGACGGCAAGACGAGCCCGGAGGAGATGATCGCCTCGGCCCACGCGACCTGTTACGCGATGGCGTTCTCCAACGTGCTCAACGAGAAGGGCAGCGCCCCGGACCGGCTCACGGTGGACGCCACCTGCTACTTCGACGACGCGCAACTCAAGATCACGGCCGTAGACCTAGACGTGCAGGGTCAGGTCTCCGGGATGGACCAGTCGAGCTTCGAGAGCGCGGCGGGCGAGGCCGAGCAGCTCTGTCCGGTCTCGAATGCCCTCAGGGGCAACGTCGAGATCCGGGTAAACGCCACGCTGGCCTAGCCGCGGGGACGGATACCGTACGAAGGGCCGGGGGCTTTACCCCGGCCCTTTTCGAGACCCCGGACCATCAGAACGGCAGGGTGTCGTAGCGGACGTAGCGGTCGAAGTCCGGGTAGAAGCGGCTGGTCTTTACGGCCTCCCGGGCGAAGCTCGCCAGGGGCTCCTCACCCGCCGCGCCTTTTCCGGGTTCTCTAAGGGTAATGTCCACGCCCTCGGAGCCGAACTCTATTACGTTATACGAGGGCGGCATCGAGCCGCGCACGCGCATGCTGGAGGCCGTGCCGGAGTGGACTATGCGCACGCCGGAGATGCTCCACACGTAGGGGACATGCCGGTGGCCGGAGAGGACCATGTCCACCCCGACCTCGCGCAGTATCGCCATCACGTCCCCGGCGTCGCGGAGGTTGTTCTCGTCGCGGCCGGTCCCGGGCACGGCGAGGATGTGATGGTGGACGATGAGTATCTTCGGCCCCCGATCCCAGCCCCGGAACTCGGAGTCCAGCCACGCGTAGTGCTCGCGGCCGACCTCCCCCTCGTCGAGATCGGGCTTGGTGGAATCGAGCGCGACCACCTTCGCCTCGCCTTCGGGGACCGGGATCACACGCGCCCCCTCGCGCAGCCCGAACAGGTCCTCGAAGCTCCGGTAGCCGACGTTCTTTGCGTCGTGGTTGCCCATTACGTACACGACGTGCGGGCAGGTTAGCCGGTCGAGATACTCCTTGGCCTCCTCGAACTCCCAGCTATAGCCCTCCATCGTAAGGTCCCCGGCTATGGCGACGAGATCCGGCTCAATAGCGTTCGCCTCGTCCACCGCCGCCGTCAGTAAATCAGGCCGGAAAAGCCCGGACCCAACGTGTATGTCGGACATCTGGACTATACGCATATAAGGCTCCTTCGTGCACTCAGAATGCTAGTCTCTGTAAAATGTTCGCAACGCTCAAGCGACTGTCCCGGCACCAACGACTCGGTTCGCCCGTAGACTGTCTTACGCTTGAGTCTCTTTAAGGTATAGGCGGTGTACCTCGCCATCCAGCACCCGTCCTTGCGCTTGATCGGCTTTGAGCCTTCTCCGGCAGCCCTCTTATTCCTCTTCTGACCTGCCATGGAAGCAGTCTACCCGAGCGCATATCCAGACTAAAGAAACTACCATCGCTCCTTAGATGCCCTTTCCTCTGCCCTCTCTCCCACGCGACCCTCTACATAGAACTCAGGAACTCCTGCGCCCTCTCTAGCTGCCGCTCAACGGAGTCCGGCGAGGTGGAAGCGAGAGATTTCTTGTTCCCGACGCTGCCGTGTGGGGTAAGCACCTCGCGTGGCAGGCTCGCGAGCTCGGGGTGGGCGGCTGTAAGCTCCTCACCCGTAGCCTCCTCCAGCGTAACGCCGCGCGACTCGCAGCGGCGCACCAGCTCACCGACCGCCCGGTGGGCCTCCCGGAACGGCACGCCGCGGGCGGCGAGGTAGTCGGCGAGCTCCGTAGCCAGCGAGAAGCCTCCGGCAGCCGCCCGCATGCGCTCCGGGTGGAATGTTGCCGTGCGCAGGGTCTCGGGCAACACGGCGAGCATTGCGGCGACGGCGTCCACGGCGTCGAAGATGGGCTCTTTATCTTCTTGCAGGTCCTTGGAGTAGCCGAGCGGCAAACCTTTCAAGGTGACGAGCAGGGAGTTCAGGTCTCCGATAAGCCGTCCCGACTTGCCCCGCATTAGCTCGTGGGCGTCGGGGTTCTTCTTCTGCGGCATTATCGAGGAACCGGAGGAGTAGGCGTCATCGAGGGTGACGAAGCCGAACTCGGCGCTGCTCCACAGCACCCATTCCTCCCCGAGCCGCGAGAGGTGTACCCCGAGCGTGGCGCAGGCGTACAGCAGGTCCAGGGCAAAGTCCCGGTCGGAGACGGCGTCGAGCGAGTTTACCGGCGGCCGCATCCCGAGCTCTCCTGCCACGGAAGCCGGGTCCGTGGGATGCGGGGTCCCGCCGAGCGCGGCGGCCCCGAGCGGCGAGGCGTCCGCCGCCTCCCGCGCCGCCTCGAACCGCCGCAGGTCACGTTTTAGGGCTTCGAAATGTGCGAGCAGGTGGTGCGAGAGCAACAACGGCTGGGCGCGCTGGAGGTGGGTATAGCCGGGGATGATCGTACCCCGCTCACGCCCGGCGACCTCCACGAGTGCCCGCATGGATTCGAGCAGCCCGGCTCTTATCTCATCCGCCGCCTCGCGGCAGAACAGGTGCAGGTCTAGCGCGACCTGGTCGTTGCGGCTGCGCCCGGTGTGCAGCTTGAGCGCGACGTCCCCCACCACCTCGCGCAGCCGACGCTCGACGGCGGTGTGTACGTCCTCGTCTTCGAGGGTCCACCGGAACTCGCCGCGGCGCACCTCGGCGAGCACCTCCTCTAGCCCTCGCACCAGCTCCGCGGCCTCCTCCTCGGAGATGACCCCCTGCCGACCGAGCATGCGGGCGTGAGCCATGGAGCCCTGTATGTCGTACGGGGCAAGCCGCACGTCGAAGGGTATGGAGGCGTTTATGCGCTGAAAAGCCTCTGCCGGGGTGGCGCCGAAGCGCCCACCCCACAATGGACCGCTGCTGCGTGAGTCTGTCATGGCCTCGCAGTTTAGACCAGCGGGCGGGTCGTCGCGTAACTCGTCGGAGATGGCAGGAAGCGTGCAATAATAGAAACGCAAGTAACTATATTCCACGCTATCGAGGAGTGGCGATGAGCGAGGTAGCGCACACGTCTGGGCAGCTGCCCGCAGTAGAGGGTGTCCACCGGTCGGTGGAGATCGCCCGTAAAGAGGCAGGGGGATACAGCAGCGTCCGGGTAGACACTGAACATCTGCTACTGGGGCTTCTCCAGCACAAGAAGAGACGGAAGAACGTGGTGGCGTGGTGTCTGGGAGAGTTCGGCGTCACCCTGCGCAAGGTTCGGGATCAGGTGGAGGAAACGTGGATACCGGACCCGCGAGCGGAAGAGGAGATAGAGTTTTCGTTTACGCCGCATTTGAGAAGAGTAGTGGAGCAGGCAAGGCAAGAGGGAAGCAAGCTCGGGCATAGCGTCATAGATCCGTCGCACCTGCTTTTGGGCCTGTTAGAAGAGCGGGAGGGTGGCGCGTCGCGGATCTTTTATAACCTAGACGTAGATCGGGTACAGGTTCGCCAATCGGTCTTGCGCCTCTATGGCACAGGAGACTAGACAAGGATCTCGGCTAACCGATAGACGTATAGTCGGTTAGCCGCGGTTCCGATAATAGTGCTGGTTGTCTACGAACAGGCGGCGCCGCTCATCCTCGACGCTTCGGCGTTCGTCTCGCGGCGGTAGCGCTTTACGGCGTTCTTGAGGGTGCTGAGACCGAGGGTGGCGTTGCGGGTGCGGGAGCCGACGACCTCGCGTCCGATCCCATCCACGAACTCCTCGTAGTCGAGGTCCAGTATCTCCTGCATGCCGAGCCCCTCTTCGTGGACGCGCTGCATCAGGATGGAGGCGGAGCCCATGCTGATGGTGTCGCCCTCGCCGGTGAAGGAGAGGGCCTCTACACCCTCCCCCTCGCCCTTGAGGTAGACGGTCACCGATCCGCCGCACTCGGGGCTGCCGCCGGGCTGGGCGACGTCCGCATCCTCCAGCTCGCCCCGGTAGGCGTCGCTCCCCGCGTGTTCCACCAGCTTCGCTACACGCTCTTTGCGGTCCGAGGTAGACAACCCCGCTACCTCTCGATGGGGGCGCGGACGGCGTTGCCCCACTCGGTCCAGGAGCCGTCGTAGTTGCGCACGTTGTCGTAGCCGAGCAGGTACTTGAGCACGAACCAGGTGTGAGACGAACGCTCCCCGATGCGGCAGTAGGCTATGACCTCGTCGGAACTCTCGGAGACTCCGGCCTCGTTGGCGTAGATCTCCCGCAACTCGTCGGCGCTCTTGAACGTGCCATCGTCGCGGACGGCCCGCGCCCACGGCACGTTCGCGGCACCGGGGATGTGGCCGCCGCGCAGCGCGCCCTCCTGCGGGTAGTCCGGCATGTGCAGGAGCTCTCCGCTGAACTCGCCGGGCGAGCGCACGTCCACCATCCGGGCGCCGTCGCGGCCCTTGTCCTTCAGGTGCTGCTCGACGTCGGACTTGAAGGCCCGTATACGCTCGTCGTCGCGCTCGGGGACCGGGTAGCTCGCGCTCGGCAGATCGGGCTCGGCCTGGGTGAACTCGCGGCCCTCGGCCTCCCACTTCACGCGGCCGCCGTCCATCACCACGACGTTGTCGTGGCCGAAGAGCCGGAAGACCCACAGCGCGTAGGTGGCCCACCAGTTGTTCTTGTCGCCGTAGAACACGACCGTGGTGTCGGGGCCGATACCCTTGCGCTGCATGAGCTCGGCGAAGTCCTCGGGCTCCAGATAGTCGCGGGTTATGGGGTCGTTGAGATCCTCGACCCAGTCTATCTTCACGGAGTTCGGTATGTGCCCCACCTCGTAGAGGAGCACATCCTCGTCAGACTCCACGATGCGGATGTTCTCCAAGTCATTCAGGTTCTCGGCCACCCAGTCCGTGGTAACCAGGGCATCCGGATGGGCGTAACCCTTCTCTTTTATGGCCTGCTCCGCTCCCTGCGTCATAAGATCCTCCTGTTCGTCCGGCCACCCTGCAGCGGACCGGATCACGGCCTCTAAAGCCTCTAAGACTCTAAAAACCTCTAAACCAGTAGAAGCCAGTATTCTAACCCATATCCGACAAGGTTTGTCGTGTTTTTCGCGGCCCGGGCGTGGCAGGGTCACGGTGCGGGTGCGAGACGGGTTTCAGAGGCTTTGCACGCGGGAGTATACTCTCGCCATGATCACGGACTACTCGCATTACACGGCCCTTTTAGACGCCACAGACGCCACCTCCAAAACCTCTAAAGACAGCGGCGGGCTCGGCCGGGAGGCGGCCTACGAGCTGGCCCGGCTCGCCACGGAAGAGCCAGAGCCCGCCATGCGGGAGGCGGTGGCGCGGCGTGACCGGCGTTCGGGGCAGCGCGTCTCCTACTCGCGCAAGGTCTTCATACCGCTGACCAAGCTGTGCCGCGACAACTGCGGCTACTGTACCTTCGCCCATCCCCCGAAGGAAGGTGAGCGGGCTTTCCTCACGCCCGAGGAGGTGCTGGAGATAGCGCGCTCCGGGGCGGAGGCCGGATGCAAGGAGGCCCTCTTCACCCTCGGCGACAAGCCCGAGAAACGCTACCCGGAAGCCCGCCGGGAGCTAGAAGAGCTCGGCTTCGGGACGACCATCGAGTATCTTGCCCACGTGTGCGGGCTGGTGCTCGCGGAGACGGGTCTACTACCCCACGCGAACCCCGGCGTGCTGACCGCGGAGGATCTGCGTCTCTTGCGCGGCGTGTCTGTGTCGCAGGGGATCATGCTGGAGGAGATGTCGGGCAGGCTGCTCGGGCGGGACATGGCTCACTGGGCCTCACCGGACAAGACCCCGGAGAAGCGGCTCGAAACGCTGGAGGCCGCCGGGGAGAACCGGGTGCCGTTCACCACGGGCATCCTGATCGGCATCGGCGAGACCATCGAGGAACGGGTGGACACGCTGCTCGCCATCCGCGACACGCACGAGAGGCACGGCCACATCCAGGAGTGCATCGTGCAGAACTTCCGGGCGAAGGCCGGGACCCGCATGCAGGACGCGCCCGAGCCCGCCGAAAGGGAGATGCTCGCAACCATCGCGCTCGCCCGGCTTTTGCTGCCAGAAGACGTATCCGTACAGGCCCCGCCGAACCTGGCGGAAGGTGGAGAAGCGGCCGACGAGCCTCGGGAGCCACGCTACACCCGTTACCTGGACGCCGGCATAGACGACTGGGGAGGCGTCTCGCCGGTCACCCCCGATCACGTCAACCCCGAGAAACCGTGGCCCCACCTGGACGAGCTGGAGCGCGCCACGGAGTCGAAGGGCTTCCTGTTGCTGGAGCGGCTCGCGCTGCACCCCGTCTACTCGCTGGACGCCGGCCGCTGGGTAGACGGGGAGATAGAGAGCCGGGTGCTGGCCGGTACGGACTCGGAGGGTTACGCCCGCACCGAGAGCTGGGCCCCGGGCGAGGCGGAAGACCAGCCCCGGCACTCTGTGGCGGAGATCCGGGGAGAGCGCCCCTCCAAGCTGCGCCCGGAGTTTTCCAGCGCGCTCGGGGCCGCCGGGGAGCGGGATCTTACCGTGGAGGAGATAGAGACGCTCTTTACCGCCCGCGGCTCGGAGCTGTACGAGCTATGTAGCGTCGCCGACGGGCTACGCCGGGAGGTAAACGGCGACGAGGTCACCTACGTCGTCAACCGCAACATCAACTACACCAACCAGTGCTACTTCGGCTGCAGGTTCTGCGCCTTCTCGCGCGGCCCGAAGTCGCTGAACCTGCGCGGTGAGCCGTACCTGCTGGACAACGAGGAGGTGGCCCGCCGCGCCCGCGAGGCCTGGGAGCGCGGCGCGACCGAGGTAACGATGGTCGGCGGCATCCACGGCAAGTTTACCGGCCAGAGCTACCTGGACTACCTGCGCGCCGTCAAGGAGGAGGTGCCCGGGATGCACGTCCACGCCTTCACGCCGCTCGAGGTGTGGCAGGGCGCGACGACGCTCGGGGTGTCGCTGGAGGATTATCTGGCGGAGCTTCGAGACGCCGGTCTGGCGACGCTGCCGGGGACGGCGGCGGAGATCCTGGACGACCCGATACGCCGCATCATCTGCCCGGAGAAAATAAATACCGAGCAGTGGTCGCGGGTGATCCGGACCGCCCACACCGTAGGGATGAGGACGACCTCGACCATAATGTTCGGCCACGTGGACGGGCCGCTGAACTGGGCGCGGCACCTGGACGTTCTGCGCGACATTCAGAAGGACACCGGCGGCATCACCGAGTTCGTGCCGCTGCCGTTCGTGCACATGGGGGCACCGCTGTACCTGCAGGGACAGTCGCGCAAGGGTCCGACCTTCGCCGAGACGGTCAAGATGCACGCGGTAAGCCGCGTCGCGCTGCACGGTTACATAGACAACATCCAGGCCTCGTGGGTCAAGATCGGGGTCGAGGGCTCCCAGATATGCCTGGAATCGGGCGCAAACGACCTCGGCGGCACCCTGATGAACGAGACCATCTCCCGCTCGGCAGGCGCGAGCCACGGCCAGGAGATGACCCCCGGGGAGCTTGAGGGCGTGATCCGCCACATCGGACGTACCCCGCGCCTGCGCAATACCCTCTACGGCGAGCCCGAGCACGCCCCCTCGCCGTAGACGACACCCCGACACTCTGGAGGAGAGCACCTTTGACGGACACGAGAGCAGTCCCGGAACGTCCAGAAGCGAGCAGCATGAGCGGCAAGACGGTCGTAATCACCGGCGCAAGCTCAGGCATAGGGGCGGTCGCGGCCCGGAGACTGGCCGAGATGGGCGCGGACGTCGTGCCCGTCGGACGCTCTCCAGAGCGCACGAGGCAGGTCGCCCGGGAGGTGGAGGCGGAGCCGATCATCGCGGACTTCGCCAGCTTCGGGCAGGTGCGGGCCCTGGCCGGCGAGCTGCTCGAACGCTGCCCGCGCATAGACGTGCTGGTGAACAACGCGGGCGGACTCTTCACGCCGCGTATCGTTACGGAGGACGGCCACGAGAAGACGCTTCAGGTAAACCACCTCTCGACGTTTCTCCTCACAGCGCTGCTGCGCGGTCGGCTCGTACAGTCCGCAGAGTCCGGCCCGGTCCGGGTGGTCACGACCTCCAGCCTCGGCAATCGTTTCGGCAACGTCCGGCTGGACGATTTAGAGCGCGAGAAGCGCCGCTGGAACGGCTTCCTGGCGTACTGCGCCACCAAGCTGGAGAACATCCTGTTCACCCGCGAGCTATCCCGGCGTCTCGCGGGCACCGGCGTGGAGTCGGTATGCTTCCATCCGGGCAACGTGGCGACCGGCTTCAGCTCCGGCTCGACGTTCCCCGGGGTTTTCTACGGCAACCCCGTGGTGCAGAGGGCGGTCCTGATCACACCCGAGCAGGGCGCCGCGCCCCTCGTCCGTCTCGCCTCCACGCCCGCCGGAGAGGTGGAGGACGGCGCATACTACGACCGCTTCGAGAAAGGGCGGGTAAACCGGCAGGCGGACGACGAGAAGCTGGCAGCGAGGCTGTGGGAGCGGTCCGAAGAGCTTACGGGGGCCGAGTCTGGAGGCTCCGTTTAGCCAGGCCGAAGAGTGGGGCACCATACGGCTCGTGCGTTGATTTGACTTCTTAACGACTCCTTAACGACTCTTTTTCTGGAGGGATCTTGCAGTATCGCAGGCTGGGCAACACCGGGCTCAAGGTATCGGAGCTGTGCTTCGGGGCGATGACCTTCGGCTCCAAGTTCATGAACATCGGCGCCGTGGACCAGAAGGGGGCCGACGATCTCGTCTCCCGGGCGGTCGAGGCCGGGGTCAACTTCTTCGACACGGCGGACGTCTACTCCTACGGCGAGTCCGAGGAGATACTGGGCCAGGCGCTAAAGAACGCGGGCGTGGACCGCCAGGCGGCGATCATCGCCACCAAGGTGCAGGGATCGATGAGCGAGGCCGCCTCGAACAACGAGGGCGACGTGAACAACAAGGGCCTCTCCCGCCAGCACATCATGGCCTCCTGCGAGGCGAGCCTCGAAAGGCTCGGCACGGACTACATAGACCTGTACCAGGTACACGGCTGGGACCCGACCACCCCGATGGAGGAGACGCTGCGCACCCTGGACGACCTGGTGCGTATGGGCAAGGTCAACTACGTCGGCGTCTCCAACTGGACCGCGCGGCACGTGGCCAAGTCGCTGGAGATCTCCCGCGCCCACGACTGGGAGGCGTTCTCCTCTCTGCAGGCCCACTACTCGCTCGTCGGGCGCGACCTGGAGCACGAGCTCCTGCCGCTCTCCCGCGAAGAGGGCCTGGGCGTCCTGCCGTGGTCCCCACTCTCGGGCGGCTTCCTCTCCGGCAAGTACACCCGCGAGAACCAGAGCCCGGAGGGCGCCCGGCGCTCGGGCTTCGACTTCCCGCCCGTGGACGAGCGCGGCTTCGACACCGTGGACGCCCTGCGCGAGGTGGCGGACGGCAAGAATGCCTCGGTCGCCCAGGTTGCGCTGGCGTGGCTGCTGCACCAGCCGGGGGTTACGTCCGTGATCCTGGGCGCGAACAAGATGAGCCAGCTAGAGGACAACCTCGGGGCCGCGGAGATACGGCTCTCCGACGAAGAGCTACAGCGCCTCTCGGCGACCACCGAGCCGCCCCGGCTCTACCCGCAGTGGATGGTCGACTTCCAGGCCACGAGCTTCTAGTTTGTCTATGAGTCTAAACTAACTGCCTGGGTTGGGAGACAAATGCGACGCCCCAACCTATAGCTAGCCCCGACCACCTGTAAACATCAAGCAATCGGCGCTCGTAGTTGAGAAAGCGCCGATTGCTGGGTGAAATACGTCCTTTCATCTAGTTAGCCTTGATAAAGTTCACAAAATCAGGATCTTTGAAGAACTCAAATAATATGATTCTGATGTATTCATAGGATTCTGTGAGCAAATCAGAAAAGTACTCTTCTTTTCCCTCTTCCCGTGACAGCCTGCCTACATATTTTGCGACCTCATTGAAGTTACCATGAGCTATACTAGATCGTAGATTGTATATGGTTTTTATCCTGCTCTTGAGCTGTTCTAAATCTCGCGACCTGTCGCTAAGATATACAAACGTTGCCACCTTTAGCCGAAACTGCTTACTAATTGAGTCCTCAACGTTAAAACGGTTGTTGTCTGGACTATGAGTAAGCAATAGCTCAAGGACACTTACCAGAACAACCAGTTCGAATTTTTCATCAGATAAGTCTTCGTTAACTGTTCGGAGAAGACCGGCCACGTACATCATCTTCTCCTCATATTTTTCTAGAGCTTCATCTATAAGCGCGGCATTGCGCTCCAACTCTACTTTCGCGCGGGGGAAGAAGCCATGCACAAGATCTTCATCCTTCAGACTTGAGTGTGCCATAGCTATATGAGCCAGATAGACTAACGTTAGGCCTACATGAGGGCTTGGCTGCTCAAGGTTACTAAACTGGCTAGGGTTAGAATCCAAGAGAAAGGAGTGTCCTAGGTGATATTCGCCTTCCCAAGTGAGAAGGGATAAAAGCTGGATGTAGTCAGCTAGGCGCCCGGAGTTTTTAAGTATTGGGTGTTCATCCTCATATAGCTCAATCCCTATTTCACCTGATTCTCTGCGCTCTCTAGCCCGCTCTCTGGCGGCTTCTATTTCACCCTCATCATCGTATCTGGCAACAATCCACATCTTCGCCGTAAATTCGTACAGATTTTCGCGTTCATACGTATTCCGCAGTTCTCTTACATAGGAGTCATTTTCGGAGAGGTTGCTACAAAACTTCAGCATTATGCTTTCTAAAGTAACTATATCTTCTTCACTGTAAGGAGGAGGGCTCATTGATGCAGGTAAATCCAGCGACCGCTCCAAATAGCTTGTAACTGCCCTTATCTCTTCTTCAGAGCGAGGGTTATCGAGGTAGGCGTTTAACTTACTGGACAACAGGAACTTCTCACGCAGCGGGTATACGTAGCTAGTCATTAGAAAGTTCATTAGCTTTATCTCCGATAGTAACTCACAAGCTGACTGTGTCTTTGTAACGTAGTCTAGTATCGGTTCGTTCTGGAGCCTTTGAAGAGTCAGGAATTGACGGCGTTAGGCGGTGTCTCGCCTCTCAGCGCGGCGACGACGTTCTCGGCGGCCACCGAGGCCATCTTATCGCGGGTCTCTATGGAGGCGCTGCCGATGTGCGGCGCCAGGACGACGTTATCCAGCTCCATGAGCTTCGGGTGGACCTTCGGCTCCTCCTCGTACACGTCGAGCCCGGCGGCAAAGATGGTTCCTTCCGCCAGCGCGTCGGCCAGCGCGGCCTCGTCCACTACGGGGCCGCGCGAGGTGTTTACGAGCACGGCACTCTCCCCCATCAGGGATAGTTCGCGGGCCCCGATCAGGTGTCGAGTGCCCTCGTTTAGCGGCGTGTGAATCGAGACGAAATCACTGTCTCGCAGCAGGTCTTCCAGCTCGCTGCGCTCGGCCTGTAGCTCGGCTTCGGCTCCGGGTTTCTCGGAGCGGGCGTGATACAGGATCTTCATTCCGAATCCCCGGGCGCGGCGGGCCACCGCCTCGCCTATGCGGCCCAGGCCCACGATGCCGAGGGTCTTGCCCCACACGTCGGGGCCGACGAGCTGCTTTGGTCCCCAGGCGTGCCACTCTCCGGCGCGCAATAGTCGTTCTCCCTCACCGAGACGCCGGGCGGCGGCCAGAAGAAGCATGAACGCGGTGTCGGCCGTGGTCTCGTCCAGGACGCCGGGGGTGTTGGTGACGGTTATGCCACGCTGGGTGGCGGCCTCGACGTCTATGTTGTCGTAGCCGACGGCCATGTTGGAGACTATGCGCAGCCTGCGGCCGGCCGCGCCGAGCACCCCGGCGTCTATCTTCTCCGTAACGGTGGTGAGGAGCGCGGCGGCGCCGGGCAGCGCGGAGAACAGGTCGCCGTGGGAGGGCGGGGGCTGCGAGGCGTCGGAGAGGGTTATTACCTCGTGGCCCGCCTCGCGGAGGATTCGGAGGCCGGCGTCCGGGATCTCGCGCGCCACGATCACCTTCTCGGACATCCGGCCTCCTCTCCTCTGATTATCCCCTCTACGCTACGCGGTCTCCCGGGAGAGCTCGCGCAGGACGGTCTGGAGTATTCCGCCGTTTTTCAGGTACTCGACCTCGACCGGAGAGTCGGCGCGCACCTTGGCCTCGAAGGTCTTCTCCGTGCCGTCGGTTGCGGTGGCCGTTACGGTTGCCGTGGAGCCCGGCGAGAGCCCGGCGAGCCCCTCGATGTCGAAGGTCTCGGTGCCGTCGAGGCCCAGGGAGTCGGCGCTCTCACCCTCGGCGAACTGCAAGGGTATGACGCCCATGCCGATCAGGTTCGAGCGGTGTATCCGCTCGTAGCTCTCGGCGATGACCGCCCTGACGCCGAGCAGGAACGTGCCCTTCGCCGCCCAGTCGCGGCTCGAGCCGGTCCCGTACTCCTTGCCGGCGAGCACGACGAGCGGCGTGTCTTCCTCCTGGTAGCGCATGGCGGCGTCGTAGATCCACATGTCCTCGTCGGTCGGGTGGTGGACCGTCACCCCGCCCTCGGTTCCGGGCCTAAGCTCGTTCCTCAGGCGGATGTTGGCGAACGTGCCGCGCACCATCACTTCGTGATTGCCGCGCCGGGATCCGTAGGAGTTGAAGTTGCGGGAGTCCACGCCCTTGTCAAGCAGGTACTGACCCGCCGGGCTCTTGGACGGGATCGCGCCCGCCGGAGAGATGTGGTCCGTGGTCACGGAGTCGGCGACCTTTACCAAAACGCGTGCGCCCTCGACGTCGGTGATGGGCTGCGGCTCGGGCGACATGCCCTTGAAGAACGCGGGCTCCTGGATGTAGGTTGAGTCCGGGTCCCAGTCGTAGAGCTTGCCCTCGGGGACCTCGACCTCGTTCCACTGCTCGTTTCCGGTGTAGACGTTTGCGTACTGCTCGTTATACAGGCTCGGGTCGAGGGCGCTGTCTATCTCGTGCCGGATCTCCTCCTGCGACGGCCAGATGTCCTGCAGGTACACCGGCTCGCCGTCCGAGCCGTACCCGAGCGGCTCGTGCACGAGGTCTATGTCCACCGTGCCCGCCAAAGCGTAGGCCACCACGAGCGGCGGGCTCGCCAGATAGTTGGCCTTCACGTCCGGGTTGATCCGGCCCTCGAAGTTGCGGTTGCCGCTGAGCACGGAGGCGACTACCAGGTCATTGTCGTTTACCGCTTCCGACACCTCCTCGGACAGAGGGCCCGAGTTGCCGATACAGGTGGTGCAGCCGTAGCCGACCACGTCGAACTTGAGTGCCTCCAGATAGCGCATTACGTCCGCGTTCTGCAGATACTCGGTCACGACCTTGGACCCCGGCGCGAGGCTGGTCTTTACGTGCGGCTCGACGGTGAGACCCTTCTCGACCGCGTTGCGGGCCAGCAGCCCGGCCCCCATCATCACCGACGGGTTCGAGGTATTGGTGCAGCTCGTGATAGCGGCTATAACGGCGGAGCCGTGCTTTATGTACGCCTCCTCGCCATCCAGGGTAACGGTCACCGTATCCTCGGGGACCGGCTCGTCCTCCTCGCCGGGCTCGGGGCGCTGCGGCTCCTCGGGCTCTTCCTCGCCCGCCCCCGCGAGCGTCCCGGCCGGGGCGTCGCTCGCCGGGAAGGACTCGGTGTCCTCCCGGTCCAGGGTGTCGCCGTGGCCGTTGGATCCGTTGGTCCCGTTAGAGCCGTTGGCGTCCTTGCCCGTGATCTCGGCCAGCGCGTGCCGGAAAGACCGCCGCATCTCGCCGAGCGCGACCCTGTCCTGCGGCCGGCGCGGTCCGGACAGGCTCGGCTCGACGGTGTCCATGTCCAACTCAAGCGTCTCCGAGAAGCGCGGCTCTGGCGTGTCGTCGGTGCGGAACAGGCCCTGCTCCTTGTAGTAGCCCTCGACGAGCTGCACCAGATCCTCGTCCCGGCCCGTGCCCCTCAGGTAGTTCAGGGTCTCGGCGTCGGTCGGGAAGAAGGTGGTCGTCGCGCCGAACTCCGGCGACATGTTCGCGATGGTCGCCCGGTCGGGCAGCGAGAGCCTGGAGAGGCCGTCGCCGTAGAACTCCACGAACTTGCCGACGACCCCGTGGGAGCGCAGCATCTGGGTGACGGTAAGTACGAGGTCGGTGGCGGTCACGCCCTCGGCGAGCGCGCCGGTCAGCTTGAAGCCGATCACCTCGGGCACGAGCATGTAGTACGGCTGGCCGAGCATCACGGCCTCGGCCTCGATGCCGCCCACCCCCCAGCCGAGCACTCCGAGGCCGTTGATCATGGTCGTGTGGCTGTCCGTGCCCACGAGCGTGTCCGGCATCACGACGCCGTCCTTGACGAGCACGCCCTTCGCCAGGTACTCCAGGTTGACCTGGTGGATGATCCCCGTCGCGGGCGGCACCACGGTGAAGTCGTCGAAGGCCTGCTGCCCCCAGCGCAGGAACTCGTACCGTTCGCGGTTGCGCTCGAACTCGCGCTCGGCGTTGAACTGCAGGGCCGCCGCCGTGCCGAAGGCGTCCACCTGCACGGAGTGGTCTATGACGAGGTCGGACGGTACTAGCGGGTTGATCTTGTCCGCATCGCCGCCGATGTCGTTCATCGCGGTTCGCATCGCCGCCAGGTCCACGACCGCCGGGACGCCGGTGAAGTCCTGCAACACCACGCGGGCGGGCAGATAAGCAAGCTCTCCCCCGACGGACTCGGGCCAGGAGGCCAGCGCCTCGACCTCGTTCTCGCCGACGAACTTGCCGCCCGCGTTTCGCAGGAGGCTCTCCAGGAGCACCCGGACGCTGAACGGCAGCGAGAAGATGTCCCCGCCCACCTTCTCATCCAGCGTCTTCAGACTGTAGAAGTCAACCGCGGAGCCTCCGGTGTCTACCGGAAGCTGGCCGCGCGCGCCGAAAAGGTCATCGTTTTGCATATTAGCGACCTCGCTTGGTCTCGTAAGTTTCGTTAATCTCCGGAACGGCTCTCGTTGCCACCGGGTTATTACCTAATACCTAGTATAGAGGATACCGCAACGTTTGCCGCGAGCCAGCCCGTCCGTCTATCCCCCGGAGTAGCCCACCAGCTCGAGCGTGAGGTGGTCGGTCTCGGAGAACCCCAGCGCCTGGTAGAAGGCTCTGGCGGCGGAGTTGTCGCGGGTTGCGACGAGCTCTATGAGGCTCGCGCCGTACCCGCGGGCGACGTCCCGGACGCCGCGCATCAAGAGCCTTCCGATGCCCCGGCCCCGGGCCTCTTCATCCACCACCAGGGTCGGCACCTCCACGACGGTGTCGCCGTGGGCGAGGTCTGGTTTGATCCACAGCGTCGCCACTCCCCTGACCCGGCCCCTCTCCTCGGCCACGAGCACCCCGGCGCGGGGCTCCTCGAGCAGCTCCAGGAGCCGCCCGCGCACCGCTTCTTGGCGCGGCTCGGAGTCGCCGAGGGCGGCGGCGAGCTGACGGGAGAGCCTATACACCGCCTCCTCGTCCCCGGCGTCCGCGTCACGCAGGAGGAAGCCGCCCGCGTCGCTTGCGGGTTTGTTTACGTGGTTTACGTGATTTACGTGGTTGTCCTGGTTCGACGCATCCATGAGGGAACCTGTAATCTACCCTAAAATCGCGCGCCGACAACAGACGCTCGGCAAGAGGAGTAGATAGAAGAAAAGCCGGCGAGAGGGACGCAGGCTCCGGCGGGACTACACGAGAGGGGTGGCGGATGCAGATTCTGTGGGGTATCGGCGGGATGGTCGCGCTTCTGGCTATAGCGTTCGCCTTCTCCGAGAACCGGCGGGCCATAAGCCCCCGCGTGGTTGCCGGGGCCTTCGCCATACAGCTGATATTCGGGGTGCTCGTGCTGTACACGGACGTCGGGGCGCGGGTGCTGGAGGCGGTATCGAGCGGCGTGCAGGCCGTCATCAACTCCTCGGGTGAGGGAATAGATTTCCTCTTTGGCGGGATCTTGCCCGATGATGGCGTGGTGTTCGCGTTCCAGGTGCTGCCCGTGATCGTGTTCTTCGCCTCGCTGACGAGCGTGCTCTACTACCTCGGCGTCCTGCAGTGGGTGGTCCGCGTGCTGGGGGGTGCGATCCAGAAGCTCCTCGGCACGAGCCAGGCCGAGTCCATGTCCGCAACCTCCAACATCTTCGTCGGCCAGACAGAGGCCCCGCTGGTCGTCAGGCCGTTCGTGGAGCGGATGACCCGCTCGGAGCTTTTCGCGGTAATGTGCGGCGGGCTCGCCAGCGTGGCGGGCTCGGTGCTCGTCGGGTACTCGTTGCTCGGAGCGCGGCTAGAGTACCTGATCGCCGCCGCCTTCATGGCCGCCCCCGGCGGCCTCCTGATGGCGAAGATGTTGATCCCCGAGACCGGGACGCCCGAGACCGCTTCCGGCTCCCAGGTAACGGCGGTGGACCGCCGCGCCTCCGCAGTCGGCCAGGAGAGCGCAGCAGAGGCCGAGGAGCAGGAGGAGGCCGAGATATCCGCTGACGAGCCGCCGCGCAACGTCATAGACGCCGCCGCCAAGGGCGCGACCGACGGCCTCCGGCTCGCCCTGAACGTCGGGGCGATGCTCCTGGCTTTTATCTCCCTGATCGCGCTCATCAACCTCCTACTCGGCTCTGTGGGCGGCCTGTTCGGGCTCCCGGACCTCACCTTCCAGCAGATACTAGGCTACGTGTTCGCGCCGGTGATGTTCGTCGTCGGGGTGCCGTGGTCCGAGGCGGTCCAGGCCGGCAGCTTCCTCGGACAGAAGATCGTGCTCAACGAGTTCGTCGCCTTTCTGGAGTTCGGCCCGCAAGTCGGGGAGTTCTCGGACAAGTCGGCGGCGATCATCACCTTCGCCCTCACCGGCTTCGCCAACTTCTCCTCCATCGCGATCCTGATCGGCGGCATCGGCGGCATCGCGCCGACGCGGCGGGGAGAGATCGCCCAGCTCGGCCTCAAGGCGGTGCTCGCCGGGTCCCTGGCGAACCTGATGAGCGCAACCATCGCGGGTATGCTTATCGGATAGCGGTCGGCTAGCAGGAGGAGAAGCATGGGTCGCAGAGCGGTGATAATGGTTCTGGACGGCGTCGGGGTCGGCAACGCCCCGGACGCGGCGGAGTTCGGCGACGAGGGCTCGGACACCCTGGGTAACACGGCCCGCCGCGTGGGCGGCCTCTCGGTGCCCAACATGCAGGCTCTCGGCCTGGGCAACGTCCACGAGATACAGGGCGTCCCGCCCGCCGACTCCCCCCGGGCTTCCTGGGGTCTCGCCGTGGAGCACTCCGCCGCCAAGGCCACGCTGGCCGGGCACTGGGAGATGATGGGCCTCGTGCTGGACGAGCCGCTGCCGACGTATCCGCAAGGCTTCCCACCGGAGATAGTAGAGCGTTTCGAGCGGGAGACCGGGCGGCGGGTGATCGGCAACAAGCCTGCCTCGGGCACGGAGATACTCGAGGAACTGGGTCCCGAGCAGCAGTCTTCGGGGGATTGGATCGTCTACACCTCCGCCGACTCGGTGTTCCAGATCGCCGCCCACACGGGGGTAATACCGCTCGAAGAGCTGTACGAGGCTTGCGAGCGGGCCCACGAGATGCTCATTGGGGAGGGCCGGATCCTGGTCGAGCGCGTCATAGCCCGCCCGTATCACGGCGAGCCCGGAGCCTACGAGCGCGAGCACGGGAACCGCCACGACTACGGCATCGAGCCCCACGCCCCGACCTACATGGACCACGTAAAGAGCTCCGGCAAGGAGAGCGTCGCCGTCGGCAAGATCCGGGACATCTTCGACGGCAAGGGCATCACCGAGCATCTCCCCGGCAAGCCCGACGACGCGGCAAAGGTGGACGCCACGCTACAGGCGCTCGCCGGTGTGGACGAGGGCTTCGTCTTCGTGAACCTCGTGGACTTCGACGCCGAGTACGGCCACCGCCGCGACCCAGAGGGCATGGCGGCGAACCTCGCGCGCTTCGACGCCCGCGTGCCGGAGCTTCTGGAGGCTCTCACAGAGGAGGACCTCCTGATCCTGACCGCCGACCACGGCAACGACCCGACCTACTCCGGCACCGACCACACCCGGGAGCGCGTCCCCGTGCTCGCCGTCTCCGGGGGCGGCTCTCTGCCCGCCGAGATCGGCGTCCGGGACGGCTTCGCCGACCTAGGAGCGACCGTGGCGGACTGGCTCGGCGTGCAACGGGACGGTCTGCCCGGCAGGAGCCTGCTCTCGTGAGCGCCGCACTGGAAGCCATAGAGGTCAAGAAGCGCGGCGGCGGGCTGCCGGAGGACATGATCCGGTCCGTCGTGGCGGGGTACGCGGCGGGCGAGGTGCCCGACTACCAGATGTCGGCGCTCTTGATGGCGATCTTCACCCGGGGGATGGTCTACGAGGAGACGCTGGCGCTGACGGCGGCGATGGCGGACTCTGGCGGGCGGTACTCCTTCCCCGAGTGCGTCGACAAGCACTCCACGGGCGGGATCGGGGACAAGATCTCACTAACCTCCCTCCCGATAGCCGCGGCCTGCGGCGCGCCGGTCGCAAAGCTCTCCGGGCGCGGGCTCGGCCAGACCGGCGGCACGGTGGACAAGCTCGAGGCCATACCGGGCTTTACCTGCGACCTCTCCGAGAGCAGTTTCCGGCGGCAGGTAGAGGAGGTAGGGCTCGCCATAGTGGAGGCGGGCGAGGTCGCCCCGGCGGACAAGGAGATCTACGCCCTGCGCGACGTTACGGGCACGGTGGACTCCCTGCCGCTCATCGGCTCCTCCATAGTCTCCAAGAAGGCCGCCACCGGTGCGGGTCACCTGCTGTACGACGTCAAGTGCGGCTCGGGGGCATTCATGAAGACCGCCGCCGAGGCGCGGGAGCTGGCGGAGCTACTGGTGAGGCTCTCCGAGTCACTGGGCATCCGGGCCTCGGCCCTCATAACCGGCATGGCCGAGCCGCTCGGCGCGGCGGTCGGCAACGCCCTGGAGCTGCGGGAGAGCCTCGCGCTGCTGCGGGGAGAGCCGGTCCCGGAGGACCTGGACCACGAGGCCCGGCTGGTCGCGGCCCGGCTGCTCTACCTCAAAGGCATCTCCGACGCCGAAGCAGCCGTGGATCGTGCCATAAGCTCCGGCGCGGCGTACGAGAAGCTCCGGGAGTTCGTCGCCGCCCAGGGCGGCGAGGCGGATGCCCTGGAGTCGCTTGCCGTCTCGGAGGCGGTGCGCGAGGTGGTGGCCCCGGAGGGCGGCTACGTGGCCGGCTTCGACGCACTATCAATCGGTCAGGCCGCGCTCGTGCTGGGCGCCGGCCGGGAGAGGAAGACGGACGCGGTGGATCACTCCGTCGGCGTGGAGGCGCTGGTCAAGGTCGGGGAGGAGATTGAGGCCGGGCAGCCCGTCGCCCGGCTGTACGGCGAGCGCCGGGCCGAGGAGGCCGAGAGGCTCGTGAAAGAGGCGCTCTCCCTCTCTTCCGGGAAGGTCGAGGCTCCCACTGCTATCCTGGACAGCTTGTAAGTTGGACGCCCTCGGATATCCGGCTTTAGGCATCGAGCCTCCGCCGGAGAACTCTGACGGCTCCTCGACCGGAGGGAGATCTACGTGAGCCCAGTACATCTGCGGGCAGAGCCCGGCGACTACGCGGACAGCGTCCTGCTGCCGGGCGACCCGCGCCGCGCCCAGTACATAGCCGAGACCTTCTTCGAGGCCCCGAAGCTCGTGAACGAGGAGCGCGGGATGCTCGGCTACACCGGCACCTACGGGGGACAGCCCGTCTCCGTACAGAGCACCGGCATGGGCTGCCCGAGCGCCTCCATCGTGACCGAGGAGCTGTATCAGCTCGGGGCCCGGAACCTGTTGAGGATCGGCACCTGCGGCGGTTACAGCCCCGAGATGTCGCTCGGGGATCTCGTGATCGCCACCGCCGCCACCCCGATGGACGGCACCACCACAACCCTCACCCGCGGCATACCCTACGCCCCGGCGGCAGACTTCCACGCCGTACACGCCGCCTATCACGCCTCCGAAGGGTACGACGCACGGCCCCACCTCGGGCCCGTCGTGACCTCGGACGTGTTCTACGATCCCGAGGAAGAGCCCCAGGAGCTGTGGAACGGGCTCGGGGTTCTGGCCGTGGAGATGGAGGCGGCCTCGATCTTCACCATCTCGGCCATGCACGGGATACGCGCCGGGTGTCTTTTGACCGTCTCCGACACCATCGGCCTGGAGGTCACCCGCATAGGCGACGAGGCTCTCAGAAAGGCCGTGGACGACATGACCAGGCTGGCGCTCGACACCCTGAACGCTTTAGACTAGGCAGGCTGTTCTAGATTGTTGACGGCTACCGCGACGCCCCCGGTCCGGGTGGGACCCTCGAGCGTGGCGGAATTGCAGTGCGACGCAACCGAAGTGTAGGCCTCTCCGGGAGGGATGCTTGACGATCCTCAACGAGTCCGGGGTCCCGGACGCCCTCTCCCCGCTATACGGGGTGGGCAGCCTCTGCGAGCGGCTGCCATACGCCCTGGTCGCCGTGGCCGGCACCCGGGCCGAGGCGCACCTGATCCAGACCCTCTCAGAGCTCGGCCCCGGCGCCCCCCGGCTCCCCGAGGGCTCTCGCGGCGTACAGGAGCCGGTGTATCTGGTGCTGGATCCCGCGTCGAACACCCCGGGCGTGGAGCAGGGCCAGCTCGCGACCAGGGTTATCGGGGCGGCATCTAGCCTGGCCTCCAGCGGCACGGGTCTCGTGCTGCTCCTGGTCTCCCGCTCGGCGCGTCTTCTGGGCGTGGACGCGGACTTCGAGGCCCGGCTGGCCGGGCGCAGGCTGGGGGTGCCGGTGCTCACCGTGGATCTCGCCCCCGAGGAAGATGGCGCCGGGGGCTCTCCCCCGCTTTCCACGGAGCTGGAGGACCGGGCGCTCGCCGCCCTGGTAGGACTCTGCCCGGGCGAAGAGCAGGCTCTGGAAGAGGCGTCGTCACAGGAGAAGCGTGGTGGCCTCTTCGGCGGCCGCCGACGGGGACGACAGCCGATTCGGGAAGGGGAAGCTCCTCCCCGGCAATCCCGGCACCGCCGGTCGGCGACGCTCATGAGCCTGCAGGCCGCTCCGGGCAGGGGCGGGCGCAGTCTGCGGGAGCTCTCCGCCGACATGGAGCGGGCCGGGGTGCCCTTGAACGGCAGCGTACCGGCCCCGACCGTGGAGGAGCTTCCGGTGCTCGGAGAAGGCTCCATCATCGCCCCGATGGACCCGTACCTGACCCTCTCCGCCGAAGCCGCCGCCGCGCGTGGTGCGGAGGTGGTCGAGACCATGCTGCCCATAGGGGTAGACGGCACGGCCCGATTCATACAGGACATCGCCGAGGCGACCGGGGCCGAGATCGGAGCCGGGGAGACGAGCCGGGCGCGCTCGGTGTGGGAGCGGCTCGGCGGCCTGCGGGGCCGCATCCGGGGCAAACGCTTCTTCCTGACCGGCGACACGGGGATCGAGATACCCCTGGCCCGGTTTCTGGCGGACGCCGGGGCGGTCGTCACGGAGGTCGGGACGCCGAGGCTGGACCGCCGCTTTCTGGCAGCCGAGCTGCAATCCCTGACCGGGCGCGGCGTGGACGTGGTGGAGTCGCCGGAGTGGAGCACCCAGCTCGACCGGGTGGACGCGGCAAAGCCCGACGTGGTGATAGCGAGCCCCGGGCTGTACGTACCGCTCGTGGCGCGGGGCTACCTGTGCCGCTCCTCTCTCGACTTTCTCGGGGCCGGCATCCACGGCTACGAGGGGGCGCGGCGCATCCTGGAGCTACTGGTGCGGACCATGGACCGCGCCGAGAACCTCGACGCGGTGGAGTTCTAGGGTGACCCAGAGAAACCAGAAGAGCCAGGGGAACCAAAGGAGCCAGAGAACGCAAAACAGCCCCGTAAAGCTACTGAGCGGTGTACACGAGGGCCCCGGCAGCCACGGGATGCTCCGGGTCTCGGCCGGTATCCGGGGGGTGCACACGATCCTGCGGGCCATGCCCGAGGAATGGTATCTACCCGCCCTGCTCGCCACGAAGGGCGAGTCTTCCGGCACCGAGCCCGCGCCGGTCTCCCTGAGCCCGCTGCATCGGGGTCCACGGCCGGAGGGCTCGCGGGCCCCGGGAGATACGAGGTCGGACATAACGAGTGCGGTGCGGCGCAATCCCCGGGCGGAGGCCTTCGTGTTCGCCCGCTCGGAGACCGCGTTGCTCTCGGGCGAGAAGCCCCCGAAGTTCGAGTTGCCCGAAGACGAGGAGACCGGGTGGTCCCCGAGGCTCGTAACCTGCCCCTGGGAGACGGCCCGGATGCGCGAGCACGAGGCCGCGGACCTCGTCCTGGAAGAGCTCGTGCGCGCCTACGCCAGACCGCTCAAGAGGAGCGAGAGCCCGAGCGTAAACATATTCGGCCCGCCGATGTTCGGCCCGAACGCCCGGGCCGAGATGGACGAGGCGGCGCGGCTGCTAGAGAAGATCGGGGTCGAGGTGAACGCCCGGCTCCCGCTCGGGGCCGGCGTGGAGGATCTCAAGCGCCTGCCGCGGGCGTGGGCGAACCTCGTGCTGTACCGGGAGGTCGGGGACTCGGCGACGCTGTATCTGCGCGACGAGTTCGGCATCCCGCGCGTCACGACGCCCATGATCGGGGCCGCCGGTACCGGCTCCGTCCTGAGGAGCGTGGGGTCGCTCTGCTCGCTGGATCCCCGCCAGGTTCAACGGGCCACCTTCTCGGAGCTCTCCCAGACCGCCCGGCTGCCGTGGTATGCCCGGCTCGCCTCACCCGAGACCTTCGCCGGCAGGAGGGTCGCGATCTTCGGGGACTTCACCTACGCCGTCGGCCTCGGGTACGTCCTGGCGCGGGAGGTGGGTCTGGAGATCGCGCCCTGCGGCACTTACATGGAGCATCTGCGGCAGGACTTCCTGTTCCAGGCCTCATCCTTTACCGACGAGGCCTTCGCCACCGACGACCCGGAGGAGGCCGCGGCCCGCATCGAAGGAGCGCGTCCGGACCTCGTGATCGGCACCCACCTCGAGGAGAAGGTTGCGGAGTCGCTCGGGGTACCTTTCCTGCCGCTCGTCCCGCCTACCGCCCACGAGTCCCTCGTGGAGCAGCCGCTGATGGGCTACGCGGGGTCCAGCATCCTGGCGGATCACCTGCGCGGCGCTTTAAGGAAGGTGCCGCGCGACACGGTCCAGGGCGAGGACGGGCCCGGGGTACCGTGGACCGAGGGGGCCCTGGAGGAGTTGGAGAACATCTCTCCGTTTCTCAGGGGCCGGGCGAGGAGAATGGCCGAGGAGCGCGCCCGCGAGCGCGGCTCGGCCGAGGTCACCCGGCGCATCCTGCGCGAGTCCCGATCCTAGGAGTAATGATCGCCGCGGCTCTTGTGCGATGCCTCCGCTAGACTGGGCTTATGCAAGGTGAGATCTGTACCGGATCCGCGCGCGTGGAAGAGGCCGGACAAATACTCAAGCTACAGTATCTGTGCTTCCAGTCTCAAGCCGCTCTCTACAGGGACTACTCCCTGCCACCGCTCACCCAGACGCTGCGGGAGCTGCTCCGAGAGTACGATCACAAGGAGATTCTCGCCGCCCGGCTCGGCGGCGAGATTGTAGGCTCGGTGCGCGCGGAGATGGAGGCCGGAGTCTGCTCAATACAACGCCTCATCGTCCACCCAAAGCTGCAAGGCACCGGCCTGGGTAGCAGGCTAATGCGGGAGATCGAAGCCGGCTTCCCCGGCGCCGATAGCTTCGGGCTGTGTACCGGACACAAGAGCGGCCCCAGCCTGCGGCTCTACCGTGGTCTCGGCTACGAGGCCTACCGCGAGGAGGCGGAGTCGCCAAGCGTAACCCTGATTCACATGCGCAAACCCAACCTGGGCGAGTGATAGATCACTAAGATCACTACCAGGCACTCGACCGGCGCTGATCGCTCGAAGTGTCCGGGGAAGCGTACATCTCCGGGCCGGTATAATCCCGTCCGGCGAGCAGGCGAGTTGGGAGACCTTATTGGGCATCAGAGACTTCATACAGTACCTCCAGGAGCACCGCGAGAAGCTACAGAGGTCGCAGAAGCTACCCGAACAGGTCCGCGAGGAGACGCTCAAGGAGGCGGATACGATGGTCGGCATGGCCGACGCCGCCATCAAGGACCTGGACTCCGTGCTGAATAACCGCCGCGTCAACCTGAACGAGGAGCACGCGCTGCGCTTTGCCCAGGACGTCTTCACCCACCTCAGAGAAGATGAGGAGCGGGTAAAAGAGGCCCTGCGCGCCCCCGACGAAGGCTAGGGCCGCCAGTCCTTCCGGGAACGGGTTCAGGGGAGCGTTACGGAAGCCCGCCAAGGCCAGGATACAGAGGTACAGCGCCACGGAAAGTAGCGGAGAGACGCAGAGAGGCCGTCACCGATTGGTATAATCTTCCACTGGCGGAGCGGGTCTCACGATCCGGCGGCAACCTTACCGGCGGGGCATCGTACAGGTCCCTGCGGTGGGTGATCTCGTGGCCCCGGGTGGCCCGGGTGGCCTCCCGCAGCCGCGCATCCGACAGGAGGTAGAGTTTGATCCGCAGATCTCGAGCAGTGTTCCCCATGTTACCTATCATGACGGCGCTGTTGACCCTGGCGCTGGTGGCCGCCGGCTGCTCCTCCGAGGGCAACACCCAGGACCAAAGCTCCGAGACCCGTCAGGAGAACGTCGCGCAGGGACCGCCGGACATGTCCTCTTCGGAGGTCCCCGGGGAAGAGCCCGTCGCCCGGGTGGCGGACCAGCTCCGGCCCTCGGTGGTGCAGATAAACGTGCAGTCCGTCGAGGAGACCCCCTACGGACCGCAGCGGGGCGAGGGCGTGGGGAGCGGCGTGATCTACCGCCAGGACGGCTACATAATCACCAACAACCACGTGGTCCAGGGCTCCGGCAACGTCGAGGTCGGGTTCGCCAGCGGGGACACCGCGAGCGCCGAGGTGGTCGGCGGCGACCCGTTCACCGACATAGCGGTGGTCAAGGTGGACCGCGGCGACCTCCCGGCCGCGAGCTTCAGGACGGAGCACAATCTCGACGTGGGCCAGCTCGCGGTCGCCATCGGCAGCCCCCAGGGCTTCGACTCCACGGTGACGGCGGGCGTGGTCAGCGGCCTGGGCCGGGAGGTTCCGGCCAACCTTACCGGCGGCACCCAGGAGGCGTCGCTCGTGGACCTCGTCCAGACCGACGCCGCCATCTCTCCCGGCAGCTCGGGCGGGGCACTGGTGGACCGCTCGGGCCGGATAATCGGTATCAACGTGGCCTATCTGCCGCCGGCGCAGACCGGCGCGGAGAGCATCGGCTTCGCCATCCCATCCCAGACCGCCGTGCAGACCGCGGATCAGCTAATCTCTACCGGGCAGGCCTCGAACGCCTACCTCGGGGTCAGGCTCTCCGACGTGAACCAGGAGACCGCCGAGCAGTTCGACACCCAGGCCGGGGCGCTGGTCGAGCAGGCGCCGCAAGGGGAACCCGCATCACAGGCCGGTATACGGCAGGGCGACATAATCACCGCCGTGGACGGGCGCGAGGTGGAGAACACCGGAGACCTCCTCTCCGCGCTCCGGCGCTACCAGCCGGGTGATACCGTGGAGATAACCCTCGTGCGCAACGGCGGCAACGAAACCACCGTAAACGTCACACTCGGCGAACGCAGTCAGTAACGCAGCCAGTAAGAGTTAGTAAGAACCAGTAAGAACGACGACGGCCGGGGGCGGCAGGTAGAGTCACGATGTTTACCCCGTCTGGGCCGTAAAGAATCGTACAGGATAGGAGAGAGGTAGATTGGCGAATCAGAGCGGTGGCGGCCGGCGAGGCGGAGGAGCCAGAGGTCTGTCGGCGGGTACCATAGTAATAGTGGCGGTGTTGTTCGCCCTGGTGGTAGCGTTCGTGGCCGTGGTTGTCCTGGACAGCCGCCAAGGAGCCTCCTCCGGCCCGCCCGACGGCACGGAGGAGGTAGACGTCGGACAGGCCGGGCAGCACACCGAAGAGAACGTGGACTACGAGCAGACCCCGCCCGCCGGCGGTGAACACAACCCGGCGTGGCAGAACTGCGGGGTATACGAGGAGCCGGTCAGGAACGAGACCGCCGTCCACTCCCTGGAGCACGGGGCGGTCTGGATCACCTACCGGCCGGACCTCTCGGAGGGGCAGGTGCAGCAGCTAGAGGACCTCGCCCAGGGGGAGTCGTACGTGCTCGTGAGCCCTATGCAGGATCTCCCCTCCCCCATAGTCGTCAGCGCCTGGGGCCAGCAGCTCCAGGTAGAAGAGGCCTCCGACGAGCGCATACAGCAGTTCAAGAGCGCCTTTCTCCAGGGCCCACAGACGCCAGAGCCCGGCGCGGCCTGCTCCGGCGGCGTGGGTGAGCCGGTCTAGTGAGCCCGCTCGTGAGCCTGTTACGGCGCATAGGCCCGGTCGGCCTGCTCGCCGGGACCGCGGTGCTGGTGGTCGTCGCCTCACTCGCGCTGGTCCTGTTCGACCAGCCTCCGGGCGAGGGCTCCGCCGAGGCCGGCTTCGCCCGTGACATGTCCGTCCACCACGCCCAGGCCGTGGAGATATCCCAGATCGTACTGGACAAGACGGACGACCCCGCCATAGAGAACCTCGCCACGGACATAACGTTAACCCAGCAATCCCAGATCGGCCGCATGCAGGGCTGGCTCTCTGTGTGGGGGCTGCCGATCTCCGGCGCGGGCGAGAGCATGGCGTGGATGGGCCACGAGGTGGACGGCCGGATGCCCGGCATGGCGAGCCCCGAAGAGCTAAACGAGCTCCGCAACGCCGACGGCGAGGAGGCGGACGAGGTCTTTCTGCGGCTCATGATCCCGCACCACGAGGCCGCCATCCCGATGTCCCGGGCACTCATACAACGCTCCGACAACGAGGCTGTTACGGGCCTGGCCGAGGCCATCATCCCCTCCCAGTCCTCAGAGATCGAGATAATGCGCCAGATGCGCCGGGAGCGGGGCCTGGAGCCTGGAGCTGGAGGCGGCGTACACGAGGGCCACGGAGGCCACGGGCAGGGCGGGTAGGTCGGGTATGCCCCGATGCACGAAGCCTAACCGGCCTCAGCGATCTTCTGGCAGAGGTTAGTAGGGGCGGTGGGACTCGAACCCACACTCCTATGCAGGAAACGGATTTTAAGTCCGGTGCGTCTACCGATTCCGCCACGCCCCCGAGATTTTGTGAGTATAGCAGCCGCCCACGGGCTTCTAAACGGCTAGAACTACTCCGTGTCCAGGGTAGTGCAGCAGGACTCGGGATAAGGGCTCTGCAAACGCTCCAGGGTCCACTCCGCCACCGGGTTGGGTACGCCGCCTTTCGCCAGATGCAGGGCGGTGAAGGCGTGCAGGCATTTGACGTAGCCGCCGTCCCGGATGCCGGCCACCCGGTTGCCGTAGAGCCTCTGGTGCTCGGCGTGGGTCTCCTCTATGGGCTCGGTCCCGAGCTCCTCCTGGGCCTCGCGCACGCCGCCGGCAGCTTCGAGACGGGAGATTCCGGTAGCCAGCGAGGGGCAGGTTATCCAGAAGCGGGTCGGCATGCTGCGGGACGGCTCGTTCTCTATAACGCTGGGCTTACCGTACGGGCAACGGGCGGCCACGCTAAAGGGACGAGGATTGCGTCCGAGCTGTAGGGAGACCGCCGCGCGGTCCCCGGAGCCGCTAGCCTCCATCTTCCGTACCACCCGACTTCATGCGCTCGGGGACGAGGTAGACCTCCTCGCCCGGTCCGATCATGCCGTAGCGGTCGCGGGCGGCCCGTTCTATGCCCGCGTCCGTCTTTAGCTCCTTAGCCTGGGCGACCATCGCCTCGTTCTCGATGCGGGTCTGTTTGATCTCGTGCTCTAGCTCCGCCACGCGGGAGTTGCCGTCCAGGATCTGCTGTAGCGGCGACAGGTAGGAGGCGAGGAGGAGCCCGATAAACGCCGCGTAGACCACGACCGCCAGAGGCCGGAGGTTGCTTCCTCGTACAACCCCTCGCGTCGCTCTCCGGTTCAAGGCCGGCTCAGCGATCTTCCCCGACGGTGTACACGTGCAGGAGGTTCGTGGAGCCCGGAGTGGAGCTCATTATCCCGCCGGTAAGGATCACGCGGTCCCCTTCCCGGATCTGCTCGTTCTCCTCCGCGGCGGCGACGGCGGCCCGGAAACGCTCCTCGAAGCTGCCCGCCTGCTCGCCCCCGAGCGCGGTAACACCCCAGACCAGCGCCAGCCGCCGCACGGTCTCCTGCTCCGGGCTGACCGCGATGATCCGGTTCGGCGGCCTGAAGCGCGCCACCCGGATGGAGGACAGCCCGCTCTGGGTGGAGGTGAGTATGGCGTCCAGCTCGAGCACCTCGGCCAGCTCGCAGGCGGCGTGGGTGAGGGCGTCGTAGTGATCGCCCCGGCCCCAGGCCGTCGAGGCGCTTATATCCTGGCCGTAGTCTATGGCCTCCTCCGCGGCCCGGCAGATGCGGTCCATCTCCCGCACGCTCTGGAGCGGGTAGCGCCCGACCGCCGTCTCACCCGAGAGCATCACCGCGTCGGTGCGGTCGAAGATAGCGTTGGCGACGTCCGAGACCTCGGCCCGGGTGGCGCGGGGGTTGCGGATCATGGAGTCGAGCATCTGGGTGGCGACGATAACCGGCTTACCGAGCCTGCGGCACCGGGCCACGATGTTCTTCTGCTCTATGGGCACCTGCTCGGCGGAGAGCTCGACGGCGAGGTCCCCGCGGGCGACCATTATGCCGTCCGACTCCCGCAGGATGTCCTCGATGTCGTCTATGGCCTCGTGCTTCTCTATCTTGGAGATTACCGGGATCGGGCTGGCTTCCCCGGCGAACTCCCGGATACGCTCCTTGAGATCCCGCACCTCCTCGCCCGAGCGCACGAAGGAGGCCGCGATCCAGTCCGGCCTGAGCTCCTGCACCCCGTAGCGCAGATCCTCCACGTCCTTATCGGTCAGCCCCTTTATGGAGAGCGAGGAGTCCGGGAAGTTCAGGCCCTTGTGGGATGAGATCTCCCCTCCGTCAACGACCATGCACTCCACCTCCCCGTCCTCGACGTTCTCGACCCTCAGGGAGAGCAGGCCGTCGTCTATCAGGACCCGGTCCCCGGGGCTCACGTCCTCGGCGATGTGCTCGTAGGAGGTCGCCAGCCGGCTGGCGTCGCCCAGAAAATCCCCCGGGGCTATGGTCACCCGGTTACCGGTAACGAGCTCCGTGCCGCCGACGACCTCGCCGGTGCGGATCTTGGGCCCCTGGATGTCCTGGAGTATTGCTACGTTGCGCTGCGCCTCTTTTGCCGCCGCCCGCACGGTCTCGGCATTTTTGGCGTGGGTCTCGTGGTCGCCGTGGGAGAAGTTCAGCCGGGTAACGTCCACCCCGTAGCGTACGAGCTCCCGGATCATCTCCCCCGACGAGGTAGCGGGACCGAGAGTTGCGACTATCTTTGTCCTGCGCGGTGTGCCCAACGCCTTACCTCCCGCTCCGGGCCGGGCGCGGGTTGAAGGCCGCGCGTCCGGGGTAGACCGCGGCGTCGCCGAGCTCGTCGGCGATGCGCAGGAGCTGGTTGTACTTGGCGACCCGCTCGCCACGTGCCGGGGCTCCGGTCTTGATCTGGCCCGCGTTCAGCGCCACGGCGATGTCGGAGATGGTGGTGTCCTCGGTCTCGCCGCTGCGGTGGCTGATCATGGTCGTGTAGCCCGAGGTCATGGCGAGGCTCATGGCCTCGAAGGTCTCTGTCAGCGTGCCGATCTGGTTGACCTTTACCAGGATGGAGTTGCCGATCCCGGCATCTATGCCGCGCCCGAGTATCTCCTTGTTGGTCACGAACAGGTCGTCGCCGACGAGCTGTACCCGGCTCCCGAGCTTCTCGGTCAGGATGCGCCAGCCGTCCCAGTCATCCTCGGCCAATCCATCCTCGATGCTGATTATGGGGTACTCGTCGCAGAGGCGGACGTAGTAGTCCACCATCTCCTCGCGCGACAGCGTCTTGCCCTCGCCCTTGAGGTTGTAGGTGCCGTCCTCGTAGAACTCCGAAGACGCCGGGTCGAGGGCGAACGAGATCTCCTCCCCGACCGTGTACCCGCTGCGCTCGACGGCCTCGCTCATAAGCGCGAGCGCCGCGCCATTGTCGTCGAGATCCGGGGCAAAGCCGCCCTCGTCCCCGATACCGCCCGAGAGCCCGCGCTCGGCCAGGAGCTTCTTGAGGCTCTGGTAGGTCTCGGAGACCGCCCGCAGCGCCTCTGCGTAGTCGTCGAAGCCGACAGGCACGACCATGAACTCCTGGAAGTCCACGTTGTTGGAAGCGTGCTCGCCGCCGTTCAAGATGTTTGCGCAGGGCACGGGCAGGGTGTGAGCCCCGGGCCCTCCGAGGTAGCGAAAGAGCGGCAGGTTCGCAGACTCCGCCGCGGCCTTCGCCGCCGCCAGGGAGATGCCGAGCATGGCGTTGGCCCCGAGGCGTCCCTTGTTATCCGTGCCGTCGGCCTGTATTAGCGCGAGGTCGAGCGCGCGCTGGTCGGTTACGTCCAGGCCGAGCACGGCTTCGGTCAGCTCGCCTTCCACGTTCTCGGCGGCCTGCTCCACACCCTTGCCGCCGTAACGGTCTCCGCCGTCCCGGAGCTCGACCGCCTCGTTCTGGCCCGTGGAGGCCCCGGAGGGCACCGAAGCCCGGCCCGTGAACCCGCTCGTGGTCGCGAGCTCTACTTCCAGGGTGGGGTTGCCCCGGCTGTCCAGGATCTCCCGTCCCCGGACGGCTACTATCTCCGTCATCCTCATCCTCCCTGACGTCTAATAGATATTATGTCTTTCAGGCCCCAACTCTACGCCCTGGGACACCCAGATGCTAGTGTCCGGCCCGTTCGCGGAATCCCGGGCGGCCCATTTTCCCCTATTGCCCCTGTTCGCCGGTGGTCTCTCCCTGTCCGCCGGCGGAGCCGCCGGGGTCGAAGCCCTCCTTGTACTGGATGTCGCGGCGCTCGGTCTCTTTCTCCAGCCACTTCTGGAACTCCTCGGACTGGGCCTGCTGGGTGAGCTGGTCCCGGATCTCACCCTCCACCTCCTCGAACGGCGGCGTGTTCTTCTCCCGGATCTCCCGCAGCTTTATTATGTGGTACCCAAACTCCGTCTTTACCGGCCCTATGATGTCGCCTTCCTCGGCGTCGTCGGCGAACAGGGCGTCGCTGAATGCCGGGGCATAGGTCTGCTGGCCGGTCTGCGGGTCGGTCTCGGGCGCACAGCCGAGGTCGCCGCCCTCCTCGGCGGTCCCGGTGTCCTGGGAGTTCTCCTTTGCTAGCGCGGCGAAGTCGCCGTCGCCCTCTAGCTCTTTCTTGACCTCCTCGGCCTTCTCCTTGGCGTCGGGCGGGAAGAGGATGTGGCTGGCGCAACGCTCCTCGGGCCGGGCGAAGGAGTCCTCGTTATCTTCGTAGTAGGAGCGGACCTCTTCGTCGGAGGGACCGGCGTCCGCGGTAACCTCCTCCTGCACCTTCTGCAGGGGGAGTTGATCCCGGATGTCCTGCCGCAGCTCCTTCTCCGTAATACCCGCCTGTTCGAGGGCCTGATTGTAGGCCTGCTCGTCGCTCAGGTCGCCCTGGCCCTGGGAGCGGGCCTGCTCGCCGACCTGCTCCTTGAGGCTCTGTATCTCCTCGTTCACGTCCTCGTCGGAGACGGTGATCCCGTTCTCCTCGGCGTAGGCCTTCGCGATCTCGGTCTGGACCAGCTGGGGCATGATCTGGACCACCAGCTGCTCGTACTGGGGGTCGCCCGGGGACGGCAACTGCGCCTCTCCCCCGCCCTGCTGGCCCTGCTGTTGAGCCACGGCCTCCAGCTGCTCGTCGAACTCGGCCCGGGTCACCTCGCCGCCGTCGAACTTCGCCAGCGTCTCCGCGCCGGACTCATTGGCGGAGTTGGACCCGGCGGGCCCGCAGCCCGCGAGCAGTAGGGCCACCAGACCCGTTAGAACCGCCCTACCTGTAAAGTGCCGGACCCTGCTGAAACGGGGATGACTCGGGGTACTCGGAATGCTCGACGTGCTGGAAGTGCTCAAGGCGCGGGGTCCTAACGTAGGTCGGGGTTCTTGCCGGGCCGCACCGGCAGGGGCTGGCCGCCCCTCTCTCGGCCCCTCAAAACGCCCGCGATTATAGCACGGAGTCTTTTAGCGCCCCGAGCGCCGTCTCGGTCAGCGCAAGCGGGCCTTCTTCGGATTTTGCGCCGTTCAGACCGCGGACCGAGATCCTGCCCTCCTTCACGGAGACCTGGCCGCCGACCGACCTCCTGAGCGCGGCGGGCGCGGCGGCCGGGGAGCCCTTGACCCCGACGATGTTCAGCGCGCCCTGCCGGTAAGACACCGAGGTCGCGCCTATGGCGCGGGCCAGTATCTTGACCCGCGATAGCGCGAGCAGGTTCCTCGCCGGGTCCGGCAGCGGCCCGAAGCGGTCGGCGAGCTCCTCGGCCAGGTCGTCGGCCTCAGCCAGGGTCCCGAGGCCCGACGCCCGGCGGTAGAGGTCTACACGCTCGATCTCGTCCTGCACGTACTCCAGCGGCAGGTACGCGTCCAGCGGCACCTCCACGAGGACCGGCTTCTGCTCCCGGCGCTCGACGCTCTCGCCCCGGGCGGCCGAGACGGCCTCTCTCAGGAGCTGCAGGTACATCTCGAATCCCACGGCCTCGATCTGGCCCGACTGCTCCGCCCCGAGCAGGCTGCCCGCGCCCCGGATCTCCAGGTCCCGCATCGCCACGGCGAAGCCGCTCCCGAGCTCGGTGAAGTCCATCAGGGCTTCGAGGCGCTTCTGGGACTCGGGGGTGGTGTCGAGCGGCGCGAAGAGATAGGCGTAGGCCTGCTCGCGGGAGCGCCCGATCCTGCCCCGTAGCTGGTACAGCTGGGAGAGGCCCATCGTGTCGGCCCGGTCCACGATCAGGGTGTTCGCCGTCGAGACGTCGAGCCCGCTCTCGACTATCGTCGTCGTAACGAGCACCTGCGCCTCGCCGTCCAGGAAGGTCTGCATCACGTTCTCCAGCGCCCGCTCGGGCATCTGTCCGTGGGCGGTAACGAAGCTCGCCTCCGGCACCAGCGCCTGTAGCCGCTCGGCCGTGTCGTCTATGGTCTCGACCCGGTTGTGGACGAAGAAGACCTGGCCGCCGCGCTCGATCTCGCGCCGGATCGCCCGCCCGACCATCTCCTCCTCGTACGGTCCGACGTGCGTCAGGATGCTGCGTCTGCCCGCCGGAGCCGTCTCGATGGTGCTTATGTCCCGAAGCTCCGAGAGGCCCATCTGCATGGTGCGCGGTATCGGGGTCGCCGTGAGCGTCAGCACGTCCACGTCGCTCTTTAACTCTTTGAGGCGCTCCTTGTGCTTGACCCCGAAACGCTGCTCCTCGTCCACGACCACGAGCCCGAGGTCCTTGGGCGTGACCTCGCTGGATAAGAGCGAGTGGGTGCCGACGAGCACGTCTATCTCGCCGTTTGCGAAGTCCCGTAGCACCTTCTTGCGCTCGGCGGCGGTCGAGAACCGGGAGATGCTTTCGACGCGGGTGGCGAACTTTTCCAGCCTGTTCGCGAAGGTGCGGTAGTGCTGTTGTACGAGGATGGTGGTCGGTGCGATCATCATGGTCTGCTTGCCGGCGAGCGCGGCCTTGAACGCGGCCCGCACCGCCACCTCGGTCTTGCCGAAGCCGACGTCGCCGCACACGAGCCGGTCCATCGGCTGCTCACGCTGCATGTCGGCCTTCGTGGCCGCTATCGCGGCCTCCTGATCCGGGGTCTCCGTGTACGGGAAGCTCTCCTCGAGCTCCCGGTCCCAGTCCGTGTCCTCGGGGAATGCGTGGCCCTCGGCGTTTGCGCGGGCGGCGTAGAGCTGCAACAGGTCTCCGGCCATCGCCCTAACGCGGCTCCTTACCCGGTCGGTGACCCGAGCCCAGCTCTCGCCGCCGAGCTTGTCCAGCCGGCCGGACTCACCGCCGATGTACTTGTGCAGGAGCTCCATCTGCTCGTAGGGGACGAACAGGGTGTCGCCGTCGCGGTAGCTGACCTGCATGTAGTCCCGCGTCGCCCCGAGCACCTCCTTGGCGACGAGACCCTCGAACCGCCCGATGCCCTGGGTAGCGTGGACCACGAGATCGCCGGTCTTTAGATCCGCGAACGAGGCGACCTGCCGGCCCGGCGCGGCGGCCTCGCGGCGGCTCGCCCTCCGGCGGCCGTACAGCGCGTCGCGCCGGAAGACGGCCACCCGCGCCTCGGGGTAGGAGAACCCTTCCTCGACCTCGCCGGGCACCGCGTACACCGCGGGCGGCAGCGACTCGTCCACCCGCTCGGCCTGCTTGACGGCGCGGTTCGCCTCGCCGAAGGCGTAAGCCGTGCGCCGGGCCTCACCGGCGGAGCCGCATGCTATAAACGCCGCGTAGCCATCCTCCACCAGAGAGTCCAGCCGCCGTCCGGCCTCGCGGATAGTCTCGGCCCAGGCGGCGACCGGGGGCGCGCTGACGGCCTCCGCCTCGTCGGCCCGGCCCGAGAACTCCAGGTCGGCTGCGGGATAAGCGCCGTCCACCCAGCCGTCGTACAGCTCCTCGACCACGTCCTCCGGCGCTGTCTCCGCGGGCTCCTCGCGCCACAGCTCCGCCCCATCCAGGCGTTCGGCCACGACCTCCGCCGGCGAGACGGGGTCGAGCCCGATCAGCAGCCGGTCGAGCCCGGGGGTGCGTATACCGAGCCGGGCCTCGTCCGGCAGCTCTTCGTCCGTGGCGGCGGCGAGCGCGGCCAGATCTCCCTCGCGGGCGGCATAGACGGTAACGGCTTCTAGCTCTCGCACCACACGCTGGGTGGCCAGCGAGACGGCTCGGACGCTCTCGATCTCATCCCCCCACCACTCCACACGCACGGGCGAGCGGCGGGTGCTGGTAAACACGTCCAAAATACCGCCGCGCACCGCGAACTCGCCGGGCTTGGAGACCCGGTCGACCCGCCCGTATCCGAGCTCGGAGAGGCGCGTTATCACGGACTCTGGATCCAGCTCCAGACCGCCGGAGAGCTGCACGGGCGCGTAGAGCGGGGTGCGCTCCGCGTACGAGGCCGGGCCGGCTACCAAGAGAGCGGCCCCCTCCAGGGAATGCAGCGCCCGCTGGCGGCGGCCGACGCGCTCTACCGGCGGGTCGAAGACCTCACCGTAGGAGACGCCGCGAGAGGACAGGTGTACCACCCGTCCGTCCGTGAACCCCCGCGCCTCTCGCGCGTAGCGTTCCGCGGAGTCCTCGTCGGATGTGAGGAGCACGACGGGGTCTTGTCCGGCCTCCCGGGCGGCGAGGTAGGCCCGGACGCGGCGCGGGGCCTGTACTAGTCTGGTTCGGGTTCGTTCTGACACCCGGACATTCTACCCCCGCCCCCAGCAAATCCAACCGGGCTCCCGGGCGCCGGACCGATTTCCGTTGTTTTCCGCCCCACCCCTTGAGACTTTGAGACAATCCCCACTCGAGCAGAGCGCCGCGAGAACCGGAATACAAAATACAAGGAATACAAAGTAAAGGAGACCAGCATGTCGGATACGCAGAGCCCGGTAGAGAAGCTGAACCAGCGCAGCGAGGGCCGGCTGCCGGGAATGCTCGGGATCGAGATTACGGCGTCGGAGGGCGGAGTTCTGAGGAGCCGCATGCCGCTCGGGGAAGAGCTGATGGCCCCAAACGGCTACCTGCACGCCGCGACGGTCATAGCCCTCGCCGACACCTCCTGCGGCTACGGATGCTTCGAGAACCTGCCGGACGGGGCCGAGAGCTTTACCACCGTGGAGCTAAAGAGTAACTTCACCGGCACGGCAAGGTCGGGAGCGATAGCCTGTGAGGCCCGGCTCGTACACGGCGGGCGCACCACCCAGGTCTGGGACGCGACCGTGACGGACGAGGAATCGGGGCGTGAGATCTGCCTGTTCCGCTGCACCCAGATGCTCCTGTACGGCTAGACGCCGCGGCTGCGGTGGGACCGGTTAAGAGACTGAGTCTACGACAATTTTTGAGTACAATGCAAAGAAAGAAACTTGGCTAATCTAGAAGGAGCGTAGATGAAGCAGCATCTAATCTCCGTGAGAGATTTGCTGAAGAGTTGGACGCTGGCTAGAACTGATCTCCAGTTCGAGTTCATAGTCTATGGCTCTATCTCTATAATAGTGGGAGCGGCGATTGCCCTATCGTTCATCGGCGTGAGTAGCATAGCTTTTGCTCCCGTGGTGCTTGCACTCCTGGCATTTGGAGGATATATGGCACAGGCCTACGAGTGGCGTCAACAGCAGGGTATGAGCAGAGAGTGCGTAGAACGAGAAAGCTAGCTGACACCAGGGAAAGTACCTTTTTCTCAATCTTCTAGTGCAGAGCTTTCCAGGGAAGATTCATCCGCCGCGCCTCCTAGACTCTATCCCGGGGCCAGCAGCCGGGGCCCCTATGCGCCGGTCGATCTCCAAAGCGAGCCGGCCGGGTTCATCCGCTGCGAGATGGATGCGGGAAGCTGGCCTGCTCTCCTTGATGAAACCGCGTACCGATCCTGATGTATAGAGGGTGAGCATCAGATCTGTCTTCCCCGAGGTAGCCAGGTAAAGGCTATCCCCATTAGGGTCATACTGCACGCCATCTCCGGCTCTCGGGGCCATGTGCATTTTTCGCGCTACATTTTTTATCTCCTCATAAGGGATAAACCCTTCGGCGAAAACACCGTGGCGTAGCCTGAGTCCTGTCTCGTCGAGCCGGTAAGGTAGGGTAACGAGCGTCGCGTAGAGCCCCAGGATCCAGAAGAAAGCATACACCTCCACACCCAGCAGGGCCCAACCGAGCCACGTCCAGGGCGAAAACAGATAAACGAGCAGGTGGATCACGAAAAGCTCTACGGGTAAGACGAAGACCAGCATCGGTATCATCGAGCGCAGTAGGGAACGTTTGTGGTAGCTAAACTCGCCCTCCGAGAGCTTGGCGCGCCGGAAGGCCCACTTGAACAGCGCGGCGAAGATCCTCATCTCGTGCGTGATGAGCCGCGCCGCGACATTCGGCAACACGAGAGACGCTCCGCTTTCGAGGGCCTGCAACACGTCCAGCCCGGACCTACGCTCCCGCCGGTAACGCTTCACGACGAGGACCACCTCCCCGATACAGAGCAGCACGACAAACGCCTCCATGCCCGCCACGCTGAGCACCGCATCGCCGAAATCCATGGTCCCCGACCAGACCAGCGCCGCCTCGGCCACGATCACCAGCGGCAAGATCAGCTTCAAGGATCGTTTCATGAAGCCTTTCATTATGTGTCCTCCGGAGAGAAACGCTCGAGGAATAGCTCCATACACCTCCGTTGCGCCGGGTACATGGCGTCTAGTACGACCCCGGAGAATATCTTCCCCATGCCTCCTATAGGAGGAGCCTTTGCCCCTCTTCCAGGCCCGAAAATCTCCTCGGATAACGTGCTCTGCGCGAAAAACGCCGCGTAGTCCTCGGCGAGCAGCTCTATCTCGTCGGAATCCTCTGGCAGGTACGCCAGTGCCGCGAGACGCTCTTCGAGCGCCAACAGCCTCTCGCACTCTTCGGGATGGTCGCCCATGTAACGGGCCAGACCCTCCTGAAACTCCAGGTAGCCCCGCGGCCACTCGAAGTCGTCGAGCGTGCCCCAGAGCTCTCTCATCTGCTCCAGCATCCGCGGGTCGAGGCCGCCCAAACGATCTCCCATGCGCTCGCGAAACACCGCGAGCGCATGTGGCTCCTCTTCAGGTGGTGAATCCTCCGAGCCGGCGGAGGTACCGTCCGGGAGCATTCGGCGTAGATCGACGCGCCTTCTCTGGAGCTGCTCGATCTGCTCCTCCACCTCACCGAGGAGCGTCTCCAGAACATCCTCGAGCCCGAGGCCCGAGTCGCCCTCGCCAGGCAACGCTTTGATCCTCCCGAGCGATAAGCCGAGGCGCTGTAGCTTCTTGATCCTGTTCAGACGCAGGAGGCTATCGGCGGCGTACAACCGGTACCCGGAGCCAGAACGCTCCGGGGCCTCTATCATCCCGAGCTTCTCGTAATGCCTTATAGCCTTCGGGGTGATGCCGAGCAGCCGGGCGGCCTCGCCGATTAATAGCCGATTCTCTGGCCTCGTAGAATCCATATCTAAAGGTCAGTTTAAGGCTTGACCCTGGGACAAGGTCAATGACTATCTCGACTGGCTCGATTATAGGTTCGCGGGGCCGCTACTCTTTAGTCGCCCTTCGCGTCTTTCACGTTTTCACGTTGAAGCGGTTCATCGCGGCCTCGGCGCCGGACTCCAGTATCTCCTCGACGGCGTCGGCGGCGGTCGGGGCTGCCTCTGCCACGGAGCCCTCCATCTTGCCGAGCACGTACGGGGTCACGCCAACGCCTTCGGGCGGACGGCCGATGCCGACGCGCACCCGCACGAAGTCGGGGCCGACGTGTTGTATGAGGGACTTGAGGCCGTTGTGGCCCCCGGCTCCGCCTCCGATCTTCACCCGTACCGCGCCCGGGTCGAGGTCCAGGTCGTCGTGGATCACGATCAACCCTTCGGCTTTCCTCCCCGAGAGCGCCGCGCCGGAGTTGTTCATATACGTGGTCGGCTTTATTAGCTCGATCTCTTTCGCCCTCAGGCTTATGGAGGCGGACTCGGCCTTTTTCTTCTTGCGCCAGGTGCCGCGCCCGTGGCGGTTCGCCAGCTCGTCGGCGGTCAGGAAACCCGCGTTGTGACGAGTGCGCGAGTAGGAGCGGCCCGGGTTTCCGAGCCCCACGACCACGGGGGAGCCGGTGTGGCTCCCCCGCGTGTGATCCGCTTGTTTTCGTCCGAAGACCATGCGAGCCCCGGAGACCGGAGGCTACTCGGCCTCTTCTTCGTCGGCCTCCTCGCCGGCGGCGGCCTGCTCGCCCCCCTCGGTCTCCTCGCCCATCTCCTCGGAGTCCTCCTCGACGATGCCGGCGCTCTCCATCTCCTCCTCGGTGATCTCGGTCGGAGCCGTAACCGTTGCCGCGACCTCCTCGGGATCACTGATCAGGGTCACGCCCTCGGGCATGGCGATGTCGCCGAGTGAGAGGTTCTCGTTCATGTACAGCCCGGAGACGTCTACCTCGATCTCCTGCGGGATGTTGCCCGGCAGGGACTCTACCTGTAGCTCGTAGGCGACCTGCTGCAGGACGCCGTCGTCCTCGTTTACGCCCGGGGCCTCGCCGACCACCGTGACCGGCACGGTGACCTCGATGCGCTCGCGCATGTTCACCGGGGTGAAGTCCACGTGCACGAGCTGCCCGGAGACCGGGTCGCGCTGGAGGTCCACCACGCGGGCCACAGCCGTGCGGGAGCCGACCTGCACGTCGTACAGCGCGTTATCGCCCAGGTTCTGGAGGGTGAGATCCACCGTCTTCACCGGTACCGCGAGCGCGGTGCTGACCTCGTTCGGGTCGTCGTTGTAGAGGATAGCCGGCGCCATACCCGTCTTTCTCAGGCGGCGGTTCTCGTTCTTGCCGCGCGCGGCGCGCTCTCTGGCCTGCAGGTCCACGTTATCGTTCGCCACTTCTCTCTCCTGATCCTTCTCTGACCTTCTAATGCCTTCTGGTACTAGAAAAGCTGATTCTCGCCCATGAATACCTCGCTTACGGAGGCGTCTGTGAACACGTTGTGTATCGCGCTCGCGAGTATCGGGGCGATTGTAAGCGTTTGTATCTTAGACTGCGGCTGGTCTTCCTTCAAGGGCAAGGTGTCGGTGACGATGACCTCCTTGAGCGCGGAGTCCTGGATGCGCTCGTAAGCCGGGCCCGAGAACACGCCGTGGGTCCCGGCAGCCGAGACCTCTGTAGCGCCCTCACTCTCGATCAACCTCCCGGCCGCGTTACACAGGGTGCCGGCCGTGTCTATGATGTCGTCTATCATGATCACACGCTTGCCCTCGACCTCCCCGATAACGTGGGTGACCTCGGACTGTCCGGCCTCGTGGCGGGTCTTGCCCATGATCGCCCACGGCAGGTTCAGATGCTCCGATAGCTTCTGGGCAACCTTCGCCTCCCCGGTGTCCGGGGCCACGACCACGGCGTCGTCCGCGTCCCTGAAGTCGCGCTCGGTAAAGTAGTCCACGAAGGTGTGCATGGCCGTGAGGTGATCCACCGGGAAGTGGAAGAAGCCCTCGATCTGGCCGACGTGCAGGTCCATCGTCATCACCCGGTCCGCCCCGGCGGTCTGGATGAGGTTCGCCACGAGCCGGGCGGTAATGGGCTCGCGCGGCTTGGTCTTACGGTCCTGGCGGGAGTAGGCGTACCACGGGATGACCGCGACTATCCTCTTCGCCGAAGCCCGTTTGGCGGCGTCTATCATGATGAGGAGCTCCATCAGGTTCTGGTTGACGGGCTCGCACAGGCTCTGCACCAGGAACAGGTCGGCTCCGCGCACGCTCTCCCCGAACCGGGCGTACATCTCGCCGTTCTTGAACTTGGTTAGCTCTATATCGCCGAGCTCCACGTCCAGCTTGTTCGCTATCCTCTCCGCCTGATCCTGATAACCGCTGCCGGAGAAGAGCATCATCCGTTTCTCCGTTACCTGTGCCAAATGTCCGCTCTCCATGTTCGAAACCCCTCCGTTTCGGTTCGTAGGTCCGTAGCTTCGTGGCCGATGGCCTCTGCTCGATGGCCTCTGCTCTGCCGGGCCCGGCGTCCGCCCGGCTAAGGCTCGCCGGAGCCCTCGTCCGGGGTTCCGTCCGGGCCGTTCTTCTTGGCGCGCCCGGATTCCGGGGTCTGCGAATTTCCCGAGTTCGGGGAGTCGCGGATGACCCGCGCCGGGGCCCCGACCGCGAGCTTTCCGGGCGGGATGTCCTTGTTCGCCGTGCTCCCGGCCCCGAGATATGCGCCGCGCCCGACCCGGATCGGGGCTATCAGGTTCGTGTTTACCCCGGTGAACACACCGTCCTCTATTACGGTCCGGCTCTTGTTCTTGCCGTCGTAGTTCGCCGTGATCGTGCCGGCCCCGAGGTTCACGTCCCGCCCGATCTCGGCGTCCCCCACGTACGAGAGGTGCGGGACCTTGCTCTCCGGCCCGACGGTGGTGTTCTTGACCTCGCAGTACGCCCCAACCTTCGACTCTGCGGCGAGCACCGTCCCGGCCCGCAGGTAGGAGTACGGCCCGACCCAGGCCCCGGCCCCGACGCGCGCCCCCCGGCTTACCGAGTGTTCCACCGCCGCCCCATCCTCGACCACGGTGTCCCTGATGTCGGACTGCGGCCCGATAACGCAGTCCGCCCCCACGACGGTCTCGCCGCGCAGCAGGCTGCCGGGCAGGACTATGGTGTCGCGGCCTATCTCCACCCCGGCCTCTATGTGAGTCGAGTTCGGGTCCCGCACGGTAACGCCGTTTCGCATGTGGGAGTCCAGGATCTGGCGGGAGATGATCTCCTCGGCCTTTGCGAGCTGCGCCCGGTCGTTGACGAGCGTCGCCTCCTCGGGATTTTCGAGCACGTAGGTAACGGCCCGGCTGCGGCGACCGATGATCTCCAGCGCGTCGGTGAGATACAGCTCGCCCCCTGCGTTGTCCGTGCCGGTCTCTTCCAGGGCATCCCGGATCTCGGAGAGCTCGAAGGCGTACAGCCCGAGGTTTACGAGGCTTATGCCCTTCTCTTCCTCGCTAGCGTCCTTGTCCTCGACGATGCGAACCACCCCGGCGTCCTCGGAGACGCGCCCGAGACCCGTCGGGTCCGGCACGTCGGCGACGAGCAGCGTGGCCCCCACCCCGGCCGTCCGGTGCCGCCGGATCAGGCCGGAGAGCGTCCTGTCGGAGATGAGCGGCCCGTCCCCGTTGACCACGAGGAGGGTACCTTCCTCCTCGTCTATGGCGTCGAGCGCGACCTTCACCGCGTCACCGGTGCCGCGTTGCTCCCTCTGCAAGACCGGCTCGGTCACTTTCGGCAACACCGCCTCGACCTTCTCAGACTGGTGCCCGACGACCACCAGAGTCTTCTCCGGCGCGAGTGGCCGGGTCGCGGAGATCACGTAATTTACCATCGGCACGCCGCACAGGGTATGTAGCACCTTGGCCCGATTGGACCTCATCCTGGTCCCGCGTCCGGCTGCGAGTACCGCCGCGAAGATCGGCGCCTCTCGTCCCTCTACAAGATCAGGCATGTGCTCTGGGGCTCCTTCGGGCTCGGATCTCGGTATCACTGGCGGGTCCGTCTAACGCTGGAGGTACATAAAGGTACGACCGGCTGGGGCGGCAGGATTCGAACCTGCGATCCCGGGACCAAAACCCGGTGCCTTGCCGCTTGGCTACGCCCCATCTGCTATGTATGCCCCGTCTCTGGATATCCTCCGGCGAACTCTCGTCTCTGGCGGGCTCACGCGGGCTCGCGCCAATCGTGCAGAATACACAATCCGGGGCGCGTTATCCCGCCACGGGCACCGGGATTATACCGGAGCATCGCCGGGGCTTCCAAAAGTTTCCGTCCTCCCCGCGAGGCGGGCCCCGGCGCGTCGCGGCCTCCCGTATCCGGTGGGCAGGGGGAGGCGGGATAGCTCCTGTGCCGTGAGCCGCCCCGCCTCCTCGTGCCCGTCACCCTTTGAGAGTCCCTGTTCCAGCAAACTTTCCGTAAATTCCTCGAGACGCCCGTGCGCCACCACGAACGCCTCGCTCCCCTGTATTACCGGCCACTCTGGCATGGATACGCATCTCCTAGCGTGCGTCGGGCGCCGGTAGACTCTCCACCCCGCAGGGGACGGGCTCGTACACGCCCCCGAACGGCGCACCGAGGCCGGAGACGGTGCCCTCGGCCGCCGCCCAGGACCCGAAGACCCCGTACACGGCGGTGCCGCTGCCGCTCATCGAGGCCCCCAGAGCTCCGTTACCCTCATTACCCTGGTTACCCTCACGGCCCTCGCCGCCGCGCAGGGCCTGCTCGTACTCCTCGACCTCGGGGACGAGGCTCTTGGTGACCGGCGCGAGCGCGTTGCCCACGGTCCTCCCGAGCTCTTCGAGGCTGCCGCGTTCCAGGGCGGCGAGTACGGCCCCGACGCAACGTTCACCCGGGCCCGGCAGCCGGTCGTAGCCCTCGTAGATGGCGGCGGTGCTCGCGCCACGCCCGGGGCGGACGATGGCCAACCGGTGCCCCGGCGGCGCGGGCAACGGCCTAAGCACCTCGCCTATGCCCTCCGCGAGCGCGGTGCCACCCGAGACGCAGAACGGCACGTCGGCCCCGATTCTGGCCCCGATCTCCCGCGCCCCGATGGCCCCGAGCCCGAGGCCGAACACCTCGTCGAGCCCTACCAGCACCGCCGCAGCGTCCGCCGACGCCCCGCCGAGCCCCGAGCCGGCCGGTATCCCCTTTCGCAGCCGCACGCGGGCCGGGAGTTCCCTACCGCAGACGCTCTGGAGCAGGCTCCACGCCCGGCGGACCGTGTTCCTCTCCGGCTCCCCTACCTCAGCTCCCTCTGGCTCGACGACGAGATCCAGGCCCTCCCCGGGTCCGCGCTCTATCTCTACCTCGTCGAAGAGCGAGACGCTCTGCATCACGGTCCTGATGTCATGGTAGCCGTCGAAGCGCAGCCCGCCGACCTCCAGAGCGTAGTTGACCTTCGCGTAGGCCCGCAGGCGCACCCTCCCGGCACCGCTCAACCCGGGGAACCCCCCGCCCCTTCTTCGAGCCACCGGTACAACCCCACGAACTCCGCCGGCGACAGCTCCTCCGCCCGCGCGTCCGGCCCGTGGCCCACAGAGGCCAGCGCCTCCGGCGCCCGCGCCCTATCCCCGGCGGCCAGGTTGTTGGCGAGCCGCTTGCGGCGGTTGCCGAACGCGGCGAGCACCAGCTCCTTCAAGCCCGCGTACTCGGCCTCCCCGAAAAGCGGCTCCACGCGGCGCCGGACCTCGACCACGGCCGAGTCCACCCGGGGCGGCGGGTCGAAGACCCTGCGCGAGACCCGGTGCTCCACGGAGACCTCGCCAAGGAGCTGTAGCAGCACCGCGTAGGAGCCGTAGTCCTTGGTGCGGGGCGCGGCGGCCATGCGACGGGCAACCTCTAGCTGCACCATGAAGCGCAGCCTGCGGACACCCGGAACCCTTTCCAGCAGCCCGAGCACCAGCGGCGAGGCCACGTTGTACGGGAGGTTCGCGACCATCGCCGACGGAGGCGGGTCGAGCACAGCATAGTCGAAGACCAAGGCGTCGGCGGCGTGAACCCGGACGTTGTCGCGCCCGGCGAGCGCGGCCCGCAGCTCCGGCATGACGCCCTCGTCTACCTCTAGGGCGTGGACCAGCCGGGCCCGGTCGGCGAGGACCGTGGTAAGCGCGCCGCGGCCGGCCCCGATCTCGACCACAACGTCCCCCGCCCCGACCCCGGCGGCGACTATGCGGGCCGTGTTCGGGTCGGTCAGGAAGTGCTGCCCGAACCGCTTTTTCGGGGCCTCTCTGCGGCCCGGGCGAGGCTGGGACACGGCGGGCATCAGGCCGGAGGGGAGTCCGGGCTCTCCGGGTTTTCCAGATTTCCCAGTGGCAGGCCGTAGAACCTTGCGGCGTTCCGCGCGGTTATCTCGCCGAGCTCCCCGGTCTCCATCCCGAGGGCCCCGGCGACGAAGGCCGCCGTGTGGACCAAGTTCTTGGGCTGGTTCCGCTCCCGGCGCACCGGCTGGGGGCTGAGGTACGGGGCGTCGGTCTCCACCAGCAGCCGGTCCGGGTCTATGAGGGCGAGGTAGGGGGCGGTCGCACTGCCGTTGTAGGTGACGTTCCCTGCGAGCCCGATGTAGTAGTCGCGCTCCGCGGCGGCCCTTATCTCGTTCTCGCCACCCTCGAAGCAGTGCAGCACCACCGGGACCTCGGCGTTCTTCAGGCACTCCATCGCGTCCTCGAAGGCCGCGCGGGCGTGGATCACGACCGGCAGCCGCAGGTCGTTGGCGAGGTAGATGGCGTCCGCGAACAGCGCCTTCTGCACGTCCTCGGGGTGCTCGTTGCGGTGGTAGTCGAGCCCGACCTCCCCGAGGGCGACGACGCCCGGCGACTCCGAGATAGCGGCCAGCGCGTCGAGGTCGCCCGGCGTGTAGTCACCGGCGTTGTGAGGATGTATGCCGACCGCGGAGTACACGCCCGGCAAAGCGGCGGCGAGCTCCGCACCCCGCTTTGAATCCTCGGTCGTGGTCCCGATGTTCACCACCGTCTCCACCCCCTCCGCGAGGGCGGCCTCCATCGCCTCGCCGGGCGATACCTCCAGCCTCAGCAGGTGCGTATGAGAGTCTACGAACATCGCTTTACACCTCTAACGGCATCGGGGACCCGGACACGCCCGGCATTATACAGAGCAATACTGGACACTACGGAGAACCGGCCAGCCAGGGCATCCGTCACAGGGCAACGCCTCCTCTGAATCCCAGAGGCTTCTGCATCCTGAAGCTCGTAAGCTCGACCCCACGGCGGACGACCACCCGCTCTTCCAGGGTAGAGAAACCGTGCCGCTCGAAGAACGGCCGGGCCGTAATACTGGCCTCGGTGAAGATGAGATGCAGTCCCCGCTCGCGGGCTTCCCGCTCGACAGAGGCGTACAGGCGTGAACCGACGCCCCGCCCGACGGAGTCCCGGCGACAGTAGAACATGTCTAGATGTCCATTTTCTTCCAGCTCGGCGAAGGCGATCACCTCATCCCCTTTCTCGTTTCTCCTCTCGGCGACGAGCGTACACCGGCTGCTCATGCGTGCGTGCCACGACTCCGGGTCGGGCACCTCCGGCGACCACGCCCAGGCCTGTTCCGCAGAGTAATCCGCCCGGTTCACGGAATGTACCGTCTCGTGGAACAGGCGTGCGATCCTGGGGGCGTCGTCCTTTTCATAGCCTCTTATTCCTATGCCGGAGCCCCGCTCTCCGGCCACTAGCCCCCGACCAGCCGGTCGTAGACGTCGGCCTTCTTGAGGCCCGTCTCCCTGGCGGCCCGCGCGGCGGCCTTCGAGGGGCTGCTGCCTTCCTCGACGTAGCCCCGGGCCAGACTGATCGCCTCCTCCGGTCCGGGCGTCCGAGCGGCGGCCCCTCCGCCTACCACGAGCACGATCTCGCCCTTAACCTCCTTCACCTCTTTTCCCTCCGCCGGACCACCCGAGAAATGTTGCAGTGCTTCCTGCGCGGTCCCGCGGAAGACCTCCTCGTGCAGCTTGGTAAGCTCCCGGCAGACCGCGACCGGCGCCTCCGCCGGAAGCTCCCCGAGCGTCGCCGCCAGCCTGTGGGGCGACTCGAAGAGCACGAAGGTCGCCTTCTCCACTCTCATCCGCTCGAAGAGCCGCGTCCTCTCGCCCCCGGAACGCGGCGGGAAGCCCGCGAGCACCGCCCCCTCGGGAGGGAGGCCGCTGACCACGAGCGCCGTCAGCGCGGCGGATGGGCCGGGCAGAGCCTCGACCTCCACCCCGGCCTCTATGCAGGCCGCGACGAGCCGGTACCCAGGGTCGGAGACGAGCGGGGTCCCGGCGTCGGAGACCAGCGCGACGGTCTGCCCGCGGGCCCGGGCGGCCAGCTCGGAGGCCTTGCGGGCCTCGTTGTGCTCGTGGTAGGAGACGAGCCGGCCGCCGTTCTCGATCTCGTAGTGGGAGAGGAGCCTGCCGGTGCGCCGGGTGTCCTCGCAGGCTATGACGTCGGCCTCACGCAGGGCGCGCAGGGCGCGCAGGGTGATGTCTTCGAGGTTGCCTATCGGGGTCGGGACGACGAGGAGCGGCAAGGGACGTCGCCCGGCCTAGCCGGCGTCGAGGACGGTAGCGCCGGAGGCGTCCCGGGCCAACGCCGCCGCCCCGAGAAGGCCGGATCTCGCCCCCAGGGTGGCCGGTTTGATCTCGGCCAGGTCTCTCGAAGGCGAGCGCGCCCGCAGCCGCACTTCGCGCCGGGCGGGTTCGAGGATGAGGTCTCCCGCCTCGGCGACCCCGCCTCCCACGGCGACGATCTCCGGATTGAAGACGTTTACGAAGCCTGCGATCCCGATGCCGAGCCACGTCCCAGTCTCCCGCATCACGGAGAGCGCCAGCGCGTCCTCCTCGGTGGCGAGCTCGGTGACCTGCTCGCCGGAGAAGCCCCGAGGGTCCGTGACCACCCTGGCGAGGTCGGAGCCGGGCTTCTCGGCGGCTATCTGCCGGGCGCGGCGCTCTATGGCGAGGCCGGAGGCCATGATCTCGAAGCAGCCCCGGTTGCCGCAGTTGCAGCGCGGCCCGGTGGCGTGCAGGGTGGTGTGTCCGAGCTCGCCGCCCGCCCCCTGGCTGCCACGCAGGAGTCTACCGTCGAGGATCACGCCCCCACCGACCCCGGTGCCGAGGGTCAGGAACACGAGGTTCTCGACCTCGCTGCCGGCCCCGAAGACGAACTCCCCCCAGGCGGCGGCGCTGGCGTCGTTCTCGACCGTGACGGTGAGCCCGGTGCGACTCTGGAGCTCGCTCTTTAGCGGGAGGCCCTCTATGGCGTGGAGGTTGGGCGAGAAGACCACCTTATCCTCGCTCGCCAGCAGGAGTCCGGGCACGGCCAGGCAAACCGCCTCTACCCCGTCGCCAGCGTCGCCGGAGTCATCGGCTGCCTCCTCGACCGCGCGCGCCAGGCTGTCGAGCAGCTTCTCCGGGTCGTTGGCGGTCGGATAGCGGGCCTCGTTCAGGAGCTTCCCCTGCGGCGACACGAGACCGGCGGCTATCTTGGTCCCCCCTACGTCTACACCTATGGCGTTCAACGGCTCTCCCCACTCATCGGACTGATTCACCAGCATCGCAACGCCAGTTTAGAACCAGGGTCGGCAGAAATCAGCCCGCAAAGAAGGCGTGCAGCTCCGCGTAGGTCTCTTCCGGGGCCTCTTCTGGAAGATAGTGGCCGCAATCTAGCGCCCGGCCTCGTGTATCGTCGGCCCAACCGCGCCAGATGTCCATGACGTCGTACCATTCTTCTAGAAAGTTGCGGCGGCCCCACAACGCGAGAACGGGGCACCCTATGCGCCTGCCCGCAAGGCGATCCTCTTCGTCTTGGGCAAAATCGAGCGTGGCCCCGGCCCGGTAATCCTCGCAGATGGCGTGGATCGTCTCCGGGTTTTGGAAGCAGCGTAGATAGTCCTCGAATGCCTCCGGGGCAAAAAGGTGCCGGCGCCCTTCGAGGAGGTGCTCGTCCGGGTCGAGCGCCAGGAATCGCTCGGGCACGTCGTGGGGCTGGGCGTAGAAGAACCAGTGCCAGTAGCCGAGGGCGAACGCCATGTCGGCGCGCCGGAAGGCCTCGCCCGTGGGGATTATGTCGAGGACGGCGAGCTTCGCGACGCGCTCGGGATGGTCGAGGGCCATGCGATAGGCGCAGCGGCCCCCGCGGTCGTGCCCGCAGACGTTGAAACGCTCGAAGCCAAAGTGACGCATCACCGAGATCTGATCCTTCGCCATCTCCCGCTTGGAGTAGGGCGCGTGGTCGGGTGTGGTAGGCGGCTTGGAAGAGTCGCCGTAGCCCCGGAGGTCGGCGGCGACCACGGTGAAGTCCTCGGCGAGGCGGGGGGCGATCCGGTGCCACATCGCGTGTGTCTGGGGATTACCGTGTAGCAGCAGCAAAGGGGGACCACTGCCGGCGTGGCGCACCCGAATCTCCGCCTCTCCTACATCCACCGTCGACAACTCGAAGCTTTCGAACATAGGAGTTACCCCTTTGTTCACACTTGGAACTTCCGCCGGCCCCGGCTCCCCACCGATATTTCAATATTCCCGGCCAGGCTTGCACTCGCCGCCTCAACCCCGCTCCTGCCCACCTCTGCTTGCTCTGTACGTCCTCGGCTAGCCCTTCCAGTCCAGGATCTCGAGCTCTACCTCGCCAGAGTAGCGGCTGCGGGCGACGGTGTACACCGCGTCGAAGCCGTCGCCGGGGATCGCCTCCGGGGAGCACGCCAGCCTGGCCGACACCGTCTCCCCGCCGTTCTCATCACTTTCGCCACCCTCGATCCTCTGGTCCTCCTGGCGCAGCCTCACGAGGTTCATGCCCTCCCAGAGTTGTCGCGAGCCCTCTACGCGCAGCCCCCTGCTGATGAACACGGGCCGGTGGTTGCCGCTGCCGAAAGGCGCGAGCCGCTCGTGCCAGTCGAGCAGGCCGTTGGAGACCTCGGCGAGGGTCACCTCGGCGTCCACCTCTATAGGGGGCTCGAAGATGTCCGGGTCCTCGGCGTGCTGGTCGCGCACGGCCCGGTTCACGCCCTCGACGAAGGCATCGAAGTTTCCGGGCTCGATGGAGAGCCCGGCGGCCTTGCGGTGCCCGCCCCAGTGCCCGAGCAGGTGCCGGACAGAGTGGATCGCGCCGTGCAGGTCCACGTCCGTCTCCCCGGCCCTCGCCGAGCCGCCGTAGCCGCCGTCCACCCGGCGTCCGAGCACGGCGGCCGGTCTGCCGGTGGCCCCGGCGACCCGCCCGGCGACGAGCCCGGCGAGCCCGCCGACCTCCTCGGAGACGACAACCTTGAAGTCCTGCTCGGGGTCCACCTCCTCCATCGCGGCCTCCACGGCCCGCCGGGTGCGCTTCTGACGCTCGCCGTTTAAGTAGTTCAGCTCGTCGGCGATGCGGGCCGCCTCCCGCCGGTCGTCGGTCAGGAGGAGCTCGAGGGCCGGGCCGGGGTTCTTGATGCGGCCGATGGAGTTGATCCTGGGCCCGAGCCGCCAGCCGAGGTCCTGCTCGTCGAGCCCGCCCCGGACCCCGGCGGCCTTCACGAGCGCCGCTATCCCCGGCCTCGCCCCGCCGCTCGACAGACCGCCGTTCAGGTACTTCAGGCCCGCACTGGCGAGAGCCCGATTGTCGCCGGTGAGCGGCGCTATATCCACGATGGTCCCGATGGAGACGAGATCCAGGAGGCGTCCTATCTTGCGCCTGCCATCCGGGTCCCCGAGCCTGCGCGAAAGCGCCCAGGCGAGCTTCCACGCCACCCCGACCCCGGCGAGCGGATCGTCGAGGTCCCAGAGCTTGGGGTCCAGCACGGCGACCGCCGGTGGTGACTCGGGCGGGTCCTCGGGCGGCAGGTGATGGTCGGTTACGATCACGTCCATCCCCAGAGACGCTGCAAGCTCGACCTCGGCCCGGTTGGAGATGCCGCAGTCGGCGGTCACCAAAAGGTCCACGCCCGCCGAGAACAGGTCCCGCACGTAGGGTTCGAGCAGGCTGTAGCCGACCTGGCGGGTCGGGAGCTTGTACAGGACGTTGTCGGTGTAGCCCGAGATGGCGGTGTACAGGAGCGCGGCCGAGGTGATACCGTCCGTGTCGTAGTCCCCGAAGACGGCGATCCTCTCGCCGCCCTCTATGGCGCGGGCGAGGCGTCCGGCGGCGGCCTCCCAGACCTCACCCTCCGGCGGGGTGACCTCCGAGAGCGAGGGCGAGAGAAAAGCCGGAGCCGTCTCCGGCGGGATGTCCCGGTTGGCGAGCACGCGGGCGCACAGCGGGCCGGCCTCCGGCATCGCTTCGCGGAGCCTCGAAACGGCCCCTTCGTCCGGCTCCAGAATCCTCCAGCGCGCCATCTTGCCCGGCTCTCCTCTCCGGCGTCTCGCACGTACCCTGCAAGTATCTCGCGCTTCCCGCGCACTTCCCGACTTCTTACTCCCCGGATTATACAGAGGGTGCGATCCGTCTCGTCGCGGGGCCCACGAGACGGCCCGGCGCGGGCTACTGACGTATCCTGATGTAAGATCATGTCGATGGAACAGACGACGTCATCCTCGGCCGGCGACTACGTGAAGGCCATCTGGGAGCTGTCCGGCGATCCACGTGCCGGGGCCTCCACGAAGGACATCGCAGCCCGGCTCTCGGTTGCCCCGGCCTCGGTAACGAACATGCTGATCCGGCTCCAGGAGAGAGGCCTGGTGAGCTACGAACGTTACCGGGGTGCGCTGCTCACCGGCGAGGGGAACGCGGAGGCGCTGCGCCTCATACGCCGCCACCGCCTGATCGAGACGTTTCTGCTGGAGCACCTCGGGTACTCGTGGCAGGAGGTCCACGACGAGGCCGAGAAGCTGGAGCACGCCGTCTCGGACCTGTTCACCGAGCGTCTGGCGGAGCTTCTGGAGCACCCGGTACACGACCCGCACGGCCACCCCATCCCCCGGCCCGACGGCGGACTTCCGGCAGAGGAGCTCTTTACCCTGGCCGAGTCACGCGAGGGGCAGTCGGTCGTGATCTCCCGCGTCAGCGACGACGACCCCGCGAGGCTCTCGTACCTCGGCGAACGGGGCCTCATCCCCGGCAGCCGGGTCCGGGTGCGCGAGGTGCGCGAGGTGGACGGCGTCGTCATGGTCGAGGATACGGCCGGAGAGGCGTTTCCGCTTGGCGGGCCGCTGGCCCGGGCGATCTACGTCGAGTCTTTCGTGGGAGCCTAGGGGGCCGCCGGGCCTCCAGAGCTCCGGAGCTTCCTAGAACAGCGGTTCGAGCGAGGAGATGGCGCGCTCGGCGATCTTTGCCGGCAGGGGCCGCCGGGTCCAGGTGTCTCGGGTGATCTCCAGGGCGTTGGTCTTGTCCAGCTCGAACATGCGCTCGACCTGCTCGGCCAGGTTCCGGTCGTAGACCTCGAGGTTCACCTCGTAGTTCTGGAGGAGACTCAGGCGGTCTATGTTCGCGGTACCTATGGTGGACCACACGCCGTCTATGGTCGCGGTCTTGGAGTGGATCATTATGTTCTCGTAGCCGAAGATCCTGACCCCGTTGTCCAGTAGCTCGTACCAGTGGCGGCGCGAGAGCCAGTCCACCGTGGGATGGTTGGAGTCGCGGGGCAGGAGTATCTGCACGTCCACCCCGCGGCCCGCGGCGGCGATCAGGCTCCCCCGCAGAGCCTTGTCCGGGATGAAGTAGGCGCTCGTGAGGTAGATGCGGCTCATTGCCCGGTCTATGGCTTCGAGATACACCGCCCTTATGGGGAAGATCCTGAGGTACGGGTCGTTGCGGTGGAGCACGGCGTCCGAGACCCAGGAGCGGGGCCGGTTGTCGGTCTGTATCGCCGGGAGGTCGCCGGGGTGGTGCTCGTTCCAGAAGTCTATAAAGGCGTTCTTTAGCTCCGATACCTCCATGCCCCGGACGCGCAGGTGGGTGTCGCGCCAGCTACCGGAGGCGTAGAACGAGCCGATGTTGAAGCCCCCGACGAACGCGACCCTATCGTCCACGCACAGGATCTTGCGATGGTCGCGGAAGATGGTGCGCGGGTCCACGCAGTTGGCCGGGTTAGAGGGCGGCCGGAAGTGGAGGGTGTTTATCTCCGGCGGGAAGTCCTTGAACTCCGCCGGGACGACCAGGAAGTTCGCGACCCCGTCGAAGATGGCGTACACGTCCACGCCCTCGCGCGCCTTGCGGGCCAGAGCCTCGACGAAGCGTTGGCCCGTCTCGTCGCCTTTCCAGATAAAGGTCTCGACGAAGATCTCACGCTCCGCGCGCTCTATCTCGGCGAGCATCTCCTCGAAAAGCTCCCCGCCCTGGGGGTAGATCTTGAACCACACGCCCCCCGACTCCAGCTCGATCTCGGGCTGGCTCTCCCACGGGTAGCCTTCCCGGGGGGTCTGCCGGCGCTTTCGGAGCTGGGTCAGGGTTATCAGGATCGCGACCACCATCGTCTGCATCGCGGCGATAACGGCGACTATCCTGAAAACGTAGCCGCGGAGCCCGCGCAAGAGCCCCCGGGCCTCGGATAACCAGTGCGAGATGGTGGATAACGAGCGGGACATGTACCGGATTATACGGCAGTCTCCCCGGTGAAGGCGAGCCCAGGCTACCCGCGACGCTTTTTGTTCTCCTCGTCTCCCTTGTTTCCTTTATTTTCCCTTCTCACCCTGGAGACGAAGTCCCGCGCCTCGTGGGCGGCGCGGTCCCGGATACCGGAGATCTCCTGCTGGCCGAGCTCGTCGTATCCGCGCTCGAAGTAGAGCACGGCGGCCCGGCCCATCGCCAGGGTACCGGCGTAGCCTATCGCCCCGGAGACGGCCCAGCCCCCGAACGGCACGATCTTGACCACCTGACGGCCCACCGCCCTGAAGCCGAGCCCCGCGCCGAGCACTCCGAGAAGCTCCCGGGCCCTGTCCAGTGTGATCTCCTCCCCGTAAATGGAGGCTATTTGCAGGACCATGCGGCCCTGGTTCGCGGTCATCACCGGCAAATCCGCCCCGGGCACCGGCAACGCCCCGATAAACGCGTTCTGGCGGGCGTTGTTGTGGATCACCTCCTCGCACACCGCCCTGCGGAACGCCTCGTAGCCGCGCCCGAGCGAGACCAGATAGTCCTCGTCGAGCCTCCCGGCCACCCAGGGCACGACCTCCCCCAGCAGCTCCGCCTCCGGCGAGAGCAGCGGCTCCGAGCGCAGCGTCAGCTCCCCGGGGCTCTCTATAGCTTTACCGGAGAGATCCAGCACCGTCTCGCCGCCGGAGCCCTCGCGAACCGCGATTATTATCTCCGCCCCCCGTGTCCCGCGCCCGGCTCCGAGCGCGCGGGCGAGACTGTCCGCGCCGCCCCCCTTGCCGGTCACCGCAACCGTCGCCCGCTCCCGGGCCGCCCGGCGCGTCTCGTTGAACACCCTGTACAAGCTCCTGATACTCATCCTCTACCTCCGGCTCTAGAAATACACTGGAAATACGCCGCCCGGCTCCGCCACACGCCTCCGCAACACGCCTCTACAAAAGCCTCTGACATAAGCTCCAGAGGGCCGGGGCCACCGACCATCCGGCCTCTCAGGAACCCGTAGGGAGTGTCTACCCCGTAGCGTTCCGGCGCACGCCCGGACCGGGTAATGAGGAGCGTAGCGGGTGGCGTGGAGGGCGGCTTTTGGCGGCGCTGGCGTTATTGATCTTTGATTCATTTGGGATATATTACGTAGAGTACAACACGAGAGTTCCTTTGGTCCGTTTTGGTCCGTTTGGGAAAGCGGGTAGATCGAGAGGATACCTTGCAGCCTCAGCATGATCTGCGAGACATAGAAGAGGTCCAGGAACTCTTCGAGGCGGGACAGACCGCGGGTACGCTGGAGTCCGGCGAGGTACTCGAGCTCCTTTCGGAGGTGGACCTCTCCACCGAGCAGATACAGCAAGTCTACGGCCTCTTGCGCGAGCGCGGCGTCGAGATCGTGGATACAGGCTTTCTCGAGGACAGCGTAAAGGAGAAGGAGGACATCCAGCTCGTCGAGGAGGTGCTGGGGAGCAACCTGCGCACCCGCTACACCGGCGACGCGGTGCAGATGTATCTGGACGAGATCGGCAAGACCCCACTGCTCACGAAGGCCCAGGAGGTGTACCTCGCAAAAAGGATACAGCGCGGCGACCGCCGCGCCCGGGCGCACCTCACCCGGGCGAACCTCCGGCTCGTGGTCTCCATCGCAAAGAAGTACGCCAGCCGCGGCGTCTCCCTGCTGGACCTCGTACAGGAAGGGAACATCGGTCTGATGCGGGCCGTGGAGAAGTTCGACTACCGCCGGGGCTACAAGTTCTCCACCTACGCGACGTGGTGGATCCGGCAGGCCGTCACCCGGGCCATCGCCGACAAGGGCCGCACCATCCGGGTCCCGGTGCACATGGTGGAGAAGATCAACAAGTACTACCGGGTGCAGCGGTCCCTCGCCTCCGAGCTGAACCGCGAGCCGACCGACGAGGAGGTCGCCGCCCTGATGGAGATAGAGACCGAGGAGGTCTCCCGCATCCGCAAGGTCAGTCGACGCTCCATAAGCCTGGAGACCCCGGTCGGGGAGGACTACTCCTCGGAGCTCGGAGACTTTATCGCGGACGACGAATCGGAGACCCCCCACGATCTCGCGAAGACCTCGCTCCTCAAGTCCCGCATGCAGGAGGCCCTGTACTCCCTGCCGGAGCGGGAGCGCATGGTGCTGGAGTACCGCTTCGGCCTTACGGGCGGCCAGCCAAAGACGCTAGAGGAGGTCGGGGAGCGCTTCGAGGTAACCCGCGAGAGGATCCGGCAGATACAGCTAACCGCCCTGGCGAAGATAAAGACCAGCCCCCACGCCGCGAGCCTGCGCGACCTGCTGGACTAGCCTACGCCAGATCCGGCCACCCGCTACCTGCTATCGCGGTCATTCCCCCGGCCGTTGCGGCTGTCGTCCTCACCGCCTCCGTCGTCCTCTCCGCGCCGCGCGGCCTCACTAAAGACCCGCGCCAGGATCGGGATGCCGATTATCACCACGATCACGATCACCAGCAAGGAAACGAAAGCGATGGCCAAGGAGTTCTCCCTTCTCTGGATGCGGGAACCTCGGGCCGCTTTCGGCGCCCCGGTAGGTTCCGCTCCAGATTAGCACGCGCCGACTGCACATTCCGCGTGGTGATCCTCGCCGAGGATCTTACAGGTCTTTATACAGCGCTCTATACAGAGCTTTACAGGCCTCGGGCTCTACTGGCCGGACTCTTCAAAGCCGTTCTCCGCTATCCGCCTGAAGTTCTGGAGGTCCTCCTGCATGCTCTTCTGCGGGTCGCTGAGGATACCCGCGACCTTCTCGCCGACCGCACCACCGGGCGGATCCGAGTAGTTCATGGTCACCTCGACCCTGGTGCGGTCGCCGGCCATCTCCTCGAAACGAACCTCGCCGGAGGTCATGACCTCCCCGTCTATCGTGTTCCAGGCGATCCCCCGGTCCGGGTCCTTCTCCGTGGTGCGGGCGTCGAACTCCACACTCTTGCTTAGAGGGCCCTCGACCTTCCAGTGGGTGGTGTCCTCGCCGGTGGTCCGGATCTCCTCGATGTTCTGCATGAACCTGGGGAAGTTCTCGAAGTCCGCCCAGTAGCGGAAAACCTGCTCCTTGGGTGCCTGAACCTCGATGCTCTCGTTTACCCGCTGCGCCAAGCCTGACTCCTATCTAGCTTATTCGACGTGCAGTCCACGCCGTTCCTGTTACAGGATGATGCTAAACTCGTCGGCACGATCCAGGAGTTAACTCACACACAGGATGTGGATCCAGTTCCCGGAGGTGTGTCTACGAGGCAATACGCGACGACACACAACGATACGTGACGTTACCTAGAAAAGAACCCGGATGCCGCACTTTTAGGGTTTATACAGGAGACCCGGCTAGGTCGGGTCGTTGCGCGCCACCTCGGCCATCTGCTCCCTGGAGAGCCTGCCGTCGGTGCCCCCGCGCTCGCTGGGAGTGCTGCCCCTCACCGAGAGTATCGCGCCCCAGGGGAGCAGGGTGACCCGATCCTCGGCGGCGTCCTCGACGCTGTTGGAGACCTCTATGCCGACCTGCCCGATGCGGTGCAGCTCGAAGACGCCGGAGCGGGCCTCTAGCGCGGCGTGCGCGATACCCTTCTTGTCGTCGGGGTCCATGGGCTCTTCGGGGCCGGCCAGGTACTTGACGACCACCCTGTGGCCCAGCCACTTCATCAGTACGCTCTCGGTCTCTTGCTGACGCCCCGGAGGGCCCTTGGGTGGCATCTGGCAGTCCTCCTCCAGCTCGTGGGACTCCCTGGAAGCGTGCGGCACGCCCGGTGCGGCACGCTCGCTCTCACACTAGCCGCATCTCATACTAGCAGATTAAAGGCTAATAGTAGCTAAGGTTTCTCCAGTGAAGTCGCCGGACATCGTAGCGAGCCTTTTTACGAGCCTCTTTTACGCACCTCTTTTACGTGCCCTGCGGTCTACCGGCCACCCAAGAGCTCCACGGCCCGCTCTAGCTGGGCGTCGCGGGAGAGTATCTCTTCTAGTGAGAGTCCGTCCTCGTCGTTCGGGTAAACGGGCTCTTCATCCTCGCCGAGCTTGACCTTTACGCCGGGTTGTATGCCGTTATCCCGGATAAAGTCTCCGTCGGGGGTGAGCCACTCGGCGATGCCGATCAGGAGCTCCGAGCCGTCGTCGAGCTTGTAAGGCTGGAGCACGGTGCCGGTGCCGAAGGTCGTGGCGCCGACGAGCCGGGCGCGGCCGTTGTCGCGCAAGGCTCCGGCGAGGATCTCGGCGCTGGAGGCGGTGCCCCCGTTTACGAGCACCGTCATCGGGGTGTCAGCCTCGATTGCGGCGTCGCCGCCGGAGACGCGCACCTTCTCGCGGTCCCCCTCCGCATCCTGACGGATGTACACGACGCTACCGGATTCCAGAAATAGACCCGCCGACTCCACGGCCTGCTCCAACTGCCCCCCGGGGTTGTTACGGAGGTCGAGCACGAACCGCTCGGCCCCGGCCGCCCGGGCCTCCGAGAGCGCCGTCTCTAGCTCCCCGGCGCTCTCGGAGGAGAACGAGGAAAGCCTCACGTGGGCCGTCTGGGTGCCCGGCAGGAGGCTCCACGAGGCCGCCGACACGTCTATCTCGGAGCGCTCGAGGGAGACACTGCGCTCCTCGCCGTCGCGGCGGAGGGTAATGCCAACCTCGGTCCCCTCTTCACCCCGGATCCTCTCCGAAACCCCCGAAAGCTCAAGACCCTCGACGTTCTCGCCGTCCACGGCGACCACCACGTCGCCGCTCTCGACCCCGGCCTCCGCGGCCGGAGAGCCGTCTATCGGGGAGGTCACGACGGCCTCGCCGTCGCGGTCCTCTATACGGATGCCCACCCCGACGTACCTGCCCGAAATACTCTCCTCGTTACGCTCGGACTCATCCGGGGTCAGGAGCCTGGTGTGGCCCTTGTCCCCCAGAGAATCCAGCATGCCCCGGATGGCGGCCCGGGCCTGCTCGTCGGGGTCGAGGGCCTCCTGATCCACGTACTCGTCCTGGACGAGGTTCAGGGCCTCCGCGTACAGCGTGACCCCTTCCTGACTCCCCCCGGATAGCCCGGCCGGTCCCCGCGAGAGACCGGCGTAGTACGCGGCGGAGACCAGCACCAGCACGCCCGCGACGAGCGCCGCCTGGCGCACGAAACGCCGCAGACCGAACCTCTTGCCCGACTCGGGCCTAGTAAACAGAGAGCTCCACCGCATGCGAGGATTCTACTACCGTCCCGGAGACATTCCCCCGGGGTGATCCGAGGCTCCGACGCACCCGGGCGCGCGGCTACTGGGCGAGGGCGCAGCCGTCCTTGCGCGGGTCGCTGGCGCAGGCCCGGACCCCTTCGGGCGTGAGCCGGATGAGCTGGGCCGCGCCGGTGGGCACGGCGTAGTCCGGCCCGACCTCTACCCGGTGTCCCATGCTCCGCAGCTTGCTTATCTCCTCCGGCGGGACGCGCCCCTCCACGAGGAGCCCGCCGTCGTCGCTGTGGAAGTGGCGGGGGTGGTCCACGGCCTGCTGGGGCGGCATCTCGTAGTCTATGAGGTTCACGAGTAGCTGGGCGTGTCCCTGGGGCTGCATCGGGCCGCCCATGACGCCGAAGGCCGCCCACAGCGCGTCCCCCCGGGTGGCGAGCCCCGGGATTATGGTGTGCAGCGGCCGCTTTCCGGGGGCGAGTGCATTGGGGTGGCCCTCCTCGAGCCGGAAGGAGCTGCCGCGGTTCTGGAGACAGACGCCGGTCCCCTCGGCGACGATGCCGCTGCCGAAGCTATCGAAGACGCTGTTTATGAGGGAGCAGCCGTTACCGGCGGAGTCCACGGCGCACAGGTAGCTGGTGTCTCCCCCGAGACGGCCGCTCGTGGCGAGATGCCCGGCGCGGGAGGTTGAGATCTGCTGCCGCATACCGGCGGCGTGCTCCCTGGAGAGGAGGTACCGCGTCGGCACGGAGGCGAATTCCGGGTCCCCGACCCTGGCGTAGAGGTCGGAGAACGCCAGCTTCTTCGCCTCGGCCTCGAGGTGTATGCGCTCGGCGGTGTAGGGCCGCAGGGCCGACAGCGTGTAGCCTCCGAGGATATTGAGCATCTCGAGGGCGGCTATCCCCTGGCCCGGGGGCGGCATCTCGTACACGGTGATGCCCCGGTAGTCGGTCGAGATCGGCTCCACAAGCGGAGATGCCGCGTGCCCGGCGAGATCCTCCTCCGAGAGCAGGCCCCCGTCCCGGCGGACGGAGCTGGCTATGCGGGCCGCGATCTTGCCGCCATAGAAGGCGTCAGCCCCTTTTGCGGCGACGGCGGAGAGCGTCCGGGCGAGATCCGGCTGGCGGAAGACTTCACCCGCCCTCGGCGCGCGGCCGCCTGGCAGTAGACCCCGGACGGCCGACTCGCTAAGGCCCAGCATCTCCTCGGCCTCGCGCCAGTGGTGGGCGTTGACCTCCGGGACCGGGAACCCTCCTTCTGCAAGGGCTCTGGCGGGCTCGAGTAGATCACCCAGAGGCTTGACGCCGAACGTCCGGGCCGCGTCCTCCCACAGCCGCACGGCGCCGGGAACCGTTACGGAGAGGCCGCCACGGGCCGGCATCCGCCGGTAACCGACCTCGCGAAGCTTCTGGATAGTGGCGCCGCCGGGAGCCCGTCCGGCTCCCTCCATCCCCCTGACCCGCCCGGAGGAAGCGTCGTAGTAGAGGGCGAATGCGTCGCCACCCATGCCGGTCGCCATCGGGGAGACCACAGCCATGACAGCCGCCATCGCCACACAGGCATCGGCGGCGGTGCCGCCCTCGTCCAGTACCCGGATTCCGGCCCGGGACGCCTGCGGATGCTCCGAAGCCACCGCTCCGCCCATCCCGAATACCGTGGAACGCCCGCCGGAGAAAGGCCGCGAGTAATCATCCACGGTTAACTACAGTCATCTACAGTCATCCACGTAACACTCTCCCCAGGGGCTGGATAGTCTTCGTCAAATATATACGCTGTTAAGTTTACCGATTATACTCTCCGCCTTTTCCGACCCGCCCCGGAGACGCCCGGCATTCACGCTGGAACCCGGATCGCGTGACGTGTAGCATTCCGGGGTATCTCATGGATCCCTCTCAGCTAATACTTCTGGCGGTGCTCGGGGTCTGCGGCGGCGCTCTCTCGGGCCTGGTGGGGGTCGGCGGCGGCATCGTGTTCGTGCCCGCGCTGTTGTACGTTGCGGGCTGGAACATAACCGAGGCGGTGGCGGCGAGCCTGGCGATCATCGTGTTCTCCTCGCTCTCGGGGACCATCCGCAACGCCCGCAGCGAGAACCCGGTACAGTGGCGCACGGCCGTTCTACTCTCGCTCGCGGTCGCGCCCTCGACCCTGATAGGGGTTGCCATAAGCCGCATCTCCCCGGATGCGGTGGTCGAGCTTGCCTTCGCCGCCCTGCTGCTGGCCCTCGCCTATCCCACGGCCAAAGGCCGCTCGGAGGGTGTGGGAGGCGGCAAGAGGATACCCGTGGCGCTGGTGCTCTCCGCCGGGGTCGGCATCGGCGCGCTCTCGGGGCTGGTGGGGGTCGGCGGCGGGGTGCTGATGGTGCCGCTGATGGTGCTCGGGATGGGCCTCACCACCAAGACGGCCGTCTCCACCAGCCTGGCGGTGGTGCTCTCCGCCGGGGCCGTGGGAGCACTGGGGTACATCCTCGTCGGGGCCGTGGACCTCACGGAGCTGCCGCCCCTTATAGTGGGCGCCATCGTCGGGGCCTGGCTCGGGGTGAGGCTGCGCGACCCGCTGCCGGAGCGGGCGCTACGCCTGGGCTTCGCCGGGTTCATGGTCGTAACCGCCGTCTACACGGCTATCGGGGCGCTCTAGGGAGCCACAGAGGCCCGGCGGGCGATCGCGCTCAGGCGAAGCAGGGGCAGGCCTGCACCCAGTGGCCCGGCCTCGCCTCGCGCCAGGGAGGCTCGGTCTCGGCGCAGGCGGCGGTGGCGTACGGGCACCGGGTGCGGAACCGGCAGCCCGAAGGCGGATCTATCGGGCTCGGCACGTCGCCTTCGAGCACGATGCGTTCGCGGCCGGCCTCGGTGTCCGGGTCCGGCACGGGGACGGCGGATAGGAGGGCCCGGGTGTAGGGGTGCATCGGGTTGGCGTACAGCTCCTCGCTCGGGGCCAGCTCGACCAGCGCGCCCAGGTACATCACCCCGATTCGGTCGGAGATGTACTTCACCACAGAGAGGTCGTGCGAGATAAACAGGTAGGTCAGGTTCTTCTCGCGCTGGAGCCGCTTCATCAGGTTTATCACCTGCGCCTGGATGGAGACGTCGAGCGCCGAGACCGGCTCGTCGGCGATGATGAACTCCGGGTCCACGGCCAGTGCCCGGGCTATCCCGAGCCTCTGACGCTGGCCGCCGGAGAACTCGTGTGAGTAGCGGTTGGCGTGCTCGGCGGACATTCCCACGGTCTCCAGGAGCTCGCGTATCCTCTCGCTGCGCTCCCGGCCCTTCATCAAACCGTGGATGTCGAGGCCCTCGGCGATGATGTCCCCGGCCGTCATCCGCGGGTTCAGCGAGGCCTGCGGGTCCTGGAAGATCATCTGCACCCGCCGGTGCAGCTTCCGGTCGTCCTCGCCCTTGAAGGTGCTTATGTCCGCGCCGTCGTACAGGATCTCGCCGGCGGTCGGCTCGTAGAGGCGCACCATGAGCCTGCCGGCGGTGGACTTGCCGCACCCCGTCTCCCCGACGAGGCCGAAGGTCTCCCCGCGCTCTATGGCGAAGGAGATGCCGTCTACCGCCTTGAGGCTCTGCCCCTTACCGACCTCGAAGTGCTTCTTGAGGTCCTTGACCTCCAGCAGCTTGTCGGAGGAACCGCCAGAGCCGCCGTTCGTCTCCACTTTCTCCGTCATCCCTGGCTCCCGGCGCCCACCGGAGCCTCTACGCGAGGGGCCATCTCGTGATTGAGCCAGCAGGCCGAGACGTGCTCGCTCGAAAGCCGGGCGTAGTCGGGCATCTCCTCGGTGCAGATCTTCATGGCGTGCGGGCAGCGGTCGGCGAACGGGCAGGCCCGCGGCGGGCGCATCGGGTCCGGCGGCGAGCCGGCGATGGGGATGAGGTCCTGGGTGCGGTCAGCCGTCGGCAGCGGCACGGAGGAGAGCAGGCCCCAGGTGTAAGGGTGACGCGGCTCGTGGAAGATCTCGCGCACCGTCCCCTTCTCGACGACCTTGCCCGAGTACATCACCGCGACCCGGTGGGCGGCGTTGGCGACCACCCCGAGGTCGTGCGTGATCAGCACTATGGAGGTGCCGGTCCTCTCTTGGAGGTCGTGCAATAGGTCCAGTATCTGCGCCTGGATGGTCACGTCAAGCGCGGTGGTCGGCTCGTCGGCTATGAGGACCTTCGGCTCACAGGCGAGGGCTATGGCGATCACGACCCGCTGGCGCATCCCGCCGGAGAGCTGGTGCGGGTAGGCGTTTATCCGGGTCTCGGGGCTCGGAATGCCGACCATCTTCAGTAGCTCAAGCGTCCTCTCGCGGGCCTTCCCCCCGGTGAGCCCGAGGTGCTTCTTGAGGCTCTCGCCGATCTGACGCCCGACCTTCATGGTCGGGTTGAGGCTCGTCATCGGGTCCTGGAAGACCATCGCTATCTCCGGCCCGCGCATCTTGCGCATATCTCTCTCGGAGAGCTTCAGCAGGTCCCGGCCCTCGAAGAGTATCTCTCCGCCGGTGACGCGGCTGTTGGACTCCGGCAACAGGCGCATCACGCTCTTGGCCGCCACCGTCTTGCCCGAGCCGGACTCCCCTACCACGGCCAGCGTCTCCCCGCGCCGCAGGTCGTAGGAGGCACCCCGCACCGCCTGCACCTCTCCGGCGTGGCTGGAGAAGGAGATCTCCAGGTTCTTGACCTCTAGCAACGTATCGGTAGCCAAATACAGTACCCTCCTACTCGTCCTACTCGCTTCTACTCGCGCATCTTCGGGTCGAACGCGTCTCTGAGACCGTCGGCCAGGACGTTGAACCCGATCATCAGTACGACCAGGATCCCGGCGGGGAACCACAGCATGTAGGAGTAGAAGCGTAGCTGCTGGTAGCCGTCCTCGATCAGAGCGCCCAGGGAGGCGTCCGGTATCTGTATGCCGAGCCCGATAAAGCTCAGAAAAGCCTCGAAGAATATGGCGTTCGGGATGGTGAACATGAGCTGGATGATTATCAGGCCCAGGGAGTTCGGGATCAGGTGCTTGGCTATCAGACGCATGTCGCTCGCCCCCAGGGAGCGCGCGGCGAGGAAGAACTCCTGCTCCTTGAGCTTCATCACCTGCGCCCTCACAAGCCGGGCCATCGGGACCCAGCCCACTATCGTCAGCGACAGCGCTATCGAGAAGATGCCCGGGCTGAAGACCAGCAGCATCAGGATGGCGACTATCAGGATCGGTATGCCGTTGAGGATCTCGATGAAGCGCTGCAGCACGCTGTCCACCTTGCCGCCGTAGTAGCCCGCGATCACGCCGTAGATGGTGCCGATGATCAGGTCCAGCGTGGCGGCCAGGAAGGCTATGTACAGCGAGATCTGGGTCCCGGACCACGTCCTGACCCACAGGTCGCGGCCAAACTTGTCCGTGCCGAACCAGTGATCTGCGGAGGGCCCGAGGAACTGGGCGCCGGAGTCCTGTCCGGCGACGGTGTAGGGCTGGAGCAGCGGCCCGACGAAGGCCGCTATTATCACGCCCACTATCAGGACCAGCCCGACCAGCGCACCGCGGTTCTGTTTGAAGCGCGTCCAGGCGTCCTTCCAGAAGCTCGTCGGAGGACCGGAGAGCGTCCCGGCCTCCTCCTCTTGCAGGGAGCTCTCCCGCGAGGGCTCGAACAGGTCCGGCGTCAGCGTGGTTTTCGGGGTCTCCACGGGCTTACTCCTTCGCTCCAGCCAGGCGCATCCTCGGGTCCACGATGGTGTACAGGATGTCCTGTATCAGGATGCTCACTATGAACAGGGCGGCGAAGAAGATCGTGGTCCCCAGGATCATCGAGTAGTCGTTCTCGAAGATGGAGTTCACGAACTGGTTGCCTATCCCCGGTATGGCGAAGATCTGCTCCACCACCAGCGACCCGGTGACCAGCGACACGATAAGCGGCCCGAGGATGGTAATGATGGGTATCAGCGAGTTCTTGAGGACGTGCCGGATGACGAGCGTGGACTGGCTAATGCCCTTGGACTTCGCCAGCGTCACGTAGTCCTGTCCCAGTACCTCGAGCATCTCGGATCTGATAAATCGCGCCACGATGGCGATGACGAACACGGACAGCGCCAATGAGGGCAGTATAGAGAACACATAGCTGTCGAAGCCCGCCTGCGGCAGCCACTGCAGCTTGAACCCGAGCAGGTACTGTAGGATAGCGGCGAAGACGAAGTTGGGGAACGACTTGCCGAGCACCGCCAGTATCACCGACCCGGAGTCCGCCCAGGTATTGTGCCGCATCGCGCCGACGGCCCCGAGCAACAACCCGGCGGCGGTGCCGAAGATTATGGCCTGTGCTCCCAGAAAGGTGGACACGGGCAGCCGGGAGGCGATGATGTCGCTCACGGGCTGGTTCTCGTAGTAGAACGAGACCCCGAGGTCTCCGTGCGCCACGTTGAGCATGTACCGGCCGTACTGTACCAGCAGCGGCTCGTCGAGGCCGTACCGCTCGTTCATGATGGCCTCTTGCTCGGCAGAGAGCTTCTCGGCGTTGAAGGGGGAGCCCGGCAGGAGCTGCATGAGGAACCACGTCGCGCTGACGATTATGAACAGCGTTATCAACATCAGCACCACACGTCGTGCTATGAACCCGATCATCCCTGCATCCGACCTTCCGAACGGCCTTCTGAACTCACCCTGGACCTCATCCGATATACCACACGAACCACCCGAGTTGACGACACTGACGATACACCGGCAGGCTCCGCCGGCGCATCGCCCGCATCCGCGCTACCCGTCCTACTTGTTCAGCTTCCAGTACTTGAAGTCGAACTCAGCCCCGTAAGGGTGCCTTACAGGGTTCTCTATGTACTGCTTCTGGAGATAGTTGGTGACGCGATAGTAGTTGGGCGCGAGCGCCGCCCCGTCGGCGATGAGCAGCTTCTCGGCCTGGACCAGCATCTCGGCCCGCTCCTCGAAGTCCGACTCGGCCTTGGCGTCGGCGATGAGCTGGTCGTACTCCTCGTTGTCGAAGTTGGCGTAGTTGAAGTCCGAGCCGCTGGTCCACAGGTCGAGGAAGGTCATCGGGTCGTCATAGTCCGCGCCCCAGCCGGTGGCGAGGCTAACCTGGAAGTCACCGTTGCCCTGCCGGTCGAGCGCCGTCGAGAACGGCACCTGCTCTATCTCGATCTCGGCCCCGAGGTTCTTCTTGAGCTGGTTCTGCATGAACGTGGCCGAGTCCTGTCCGACGGTGTCGTCGGTGGTAAGCAGCGAGAGGGTGGGCTTCTCGCCCAGCTCTTCCACGCCTTTTGCCCAGTACTCCTGGGCCTGGTCCACGTCGAAGCCGTTTATCGGGTCCCCCGCCATCTCGCGGAAAGTCGTCCCTTCCGCACCAGAGGAGACTTTCTCGGGGACCAGCCCCGTCGCCGGTATCGAGTCGTCGTTCAGGACCGTGTCCACGTAATCCTGGGAGTTGAAGCCGAGCTGTATCGCCTTGCGGATATTGCGGTTGGAGATAACCGGGTCCTCGATGTTGAGCGTAAAGTAGAACGACGAGAACTCGGGGATGCTGGCTACGTCCGGGTTGTCGGCGTAGCGGTCGGCCTTGTCGGCCGTTATCCTGGCGTAGTCGAGGTCGCCGGTCTCGTAGAGGTTTAGCGCGGTGTTGGCTTCCTTGATCACGTCGAGGTTTATGTTCTGTATGCCGACGTTTGAGGCGTCCCAGTAGTCCTGGTTCTTCTCCAGCTTCACGCCGCCGGCGGGATCGAACTCGGTGAACTTGTAGGGGCCGTTGTAGAGCAGGGAGTCGGCCCCCTGGGCGAAGCTGTCGCCCTGCTGCTCGACGAACTTCTGGTTGAGCGGGAAGTAGGTCGGGAATGCCATAAGACCGAGGAAGTACGGCGCGGGGTTGACGAGCCTTACCTCCAGCGTCTTGTCGTCCGGGGCGTCTATGGCCACGTCGCCCTCGCTGCCGTCTCCGCCCGAAAACTCCGAGCCGCCCTCGACGAAGTCCGCGATGATGTAGGCGTACTCCCCGGAGGTCTCCGGGTCCATCGCCCGCAGCCAGGCGTACTTGAAGTCCTGGCTTGTTACCGGGTCTCCGTTGGACCACGTGATGCCGTCCCGCAGCTTGAAGGTGTACGTCAGCTTGTCGGAGCTTACGTCCACGCTCTCGGCCTGCGCCGGCTGGGGCTCCTCGTTCTCGTCGAGCCGGTACAGGCCCTCGTTCGTGTTCGCCAACAAGGAGAATGAGTTGGTGTCGGTGGTCGTGGTGGAGCTCATGTCGGGGATGTCCTGGGGCAAATACCCGTTCAGCGTATTGCCGCCGGAGCCGCCAGAGCCGCCGGAGCCGCCGCCATCACCGCCCTGGCCGCCGCTGAACACGCCGCAGCCCGCCGTGCCCAGCAGCCCTACTCCGGCCAGACCGGCGCCGCCAAACTTCAGGAAGTCACGCCGGGTGATACCGCTACTGGCCGCCCTGACCTCACTCACCTCACTCACCTCAGCTGGCATTGTTCTGGAATTTCCCAAGGCTTGCTCCTTCCTCTACACTCCCCTACATTCCTGTACATCTATCCGGGACTTCGGGACAGGGTTTTCGCGGGCTTCTCGCTGGCGTCGTCAGCAGCTTTCCAGGCGGTTCTCGTCACGGTCCATCATTGGTTGGAGACTACCGAGGCCGCCGCGGGATTGTCAATAGTGACAATCCCACCGGCGATACCGGGGCGCCGACGCCCGGACATCCGCCCTGTTCGAGAGGGTCTGGCAGGGGCAATGATCATGCGGAGGCGGGCTTTTCTCCTCGCGAGGCCACGATCTAAGCCCCGGGCTCGCGGGCCGGGATTACTGGTAGCGGGCGAAGCCCTGGTAGGGGTCGTCGGTCATGGCGCGGACCGTGACGCAGCCGGTCTGCCTCCCGCCGTGAGCGGAGATGTACTCGCCGCCACCGAGGTAGAAGCCGACGTGGGTAACGGCCCTTTCCCCGAAGAACACGAGGTCTCCCGGACGGGCGGTCTCCCAGCCCGCCTGACTTTTGCCTCTGTTGAACGGGGCGCGATAGAACTGGTCGCCGGAATCGCGGGGCACGGTGACGCCGAGGGCCCGCATGATTCGGAACACGAGCCCGGAGCAGTCCATCCCGGCCGTAGAGTCCGTGCCGCCCCAACGGTAGGGCAGGCCGATCATGGCCCGCGCGAGGCCGATGGCGGAGTGCTGGCGGGCCGAGTCGGCGGTGGTGTCGGCGGAGGCGCCGACGGGGAGGGCGTCGTCGGGGTCGAGTTCCACCTTCCCCCCGTCAGGTAGCATCGTCTCCCCGGCTTTCGTCTGCAGGAGCGTGCCGAGCGGGAGACCGGCCCGGTTAGGCCTAGACACCGTGAGATCCGGGCTCCAGCCGTCCGCGGAGACGAGCGCGGCGTCCGGCGGGACCAGGCCCGGATAGCCCCGCTCATCCAGGCTACTCGGGTGGCCGGGCACCACCACCCCGGGCCAGCCTCCACACTCTTCAAGAGTCTGGAGCGGCACGAGCGTCTCGCCCGTCACAAGCTCCGTCACCAGCTCGGAGCCGGGCTCAGGGCCGGAGCGCACCGGCACCGGGGCGAGGGCGGCGAGCTCCACCCCCACTACCTTTGTACCTTGACGTGACGGTAGTCCACGGGCACCCCGTAGGGCGAGACGGCGTAGCCCTGCACGGCGGGGTTTATCAGGTAGGAATCGCCGGGGTAGAAGACCGGCGCGACGAGGGCTTTCTCTCGCACCAGGATGCGCTCCGCTCGGGCGAGTAGCCGGGCCCGGCGTCCGGGGTCGGGCTCCCGCCGGGCCTCTGCTATTAGCTCCTCGTAGCGCGGCCCTATCGGGCGCAAGCCTTCGAGGGGGGAGCCGGAGCTTCTGGGGTCCAGGTAGCTTGCCGGGTCGTCGTAGTAGGCGGTCTCGCGGGAGGCCAGGATCTGGTACTCTCCGGCCTCCTGACGCTCCAGGAGGACGTCCGGGGGCACTATCCGTACCTCCACCCTGGCCCCGAGGCGCTCCTCCAGCTGCTCCTGGAGAAGGGCAGCGGCCTCGCGGTCCTCCTCCTCGTGGCTGGTCAGGATGGTCAGCGTCGGCTCCCGGCCGAGCTCCCGCACGCCCCGCTCCCAGTACCGGCGGGCCCCGGCCGTGCCCACGGCGGGGACGGCGTCCCCCGCCCTCTCCCGGAAGGTCTCTTCCTCGTCGCCCTCCCCGCCGGAGGACATGGCGTACGGCACGTAGCCGTATGCGGGCACGGAGCCGTCGCCTAGAGCGGCCTCCACGAACGAGTCCCGGTCGAACCCGGACCGTACCGCCTTGCGGAGGCTCAGGTTGCCCAGCGCGGCATCCTGGTCGTTCAGGTACAGGGAGAACGTGGCGAAGTCCGTGTGCTGCTCGAAGCCCTCCTCCGTCTCGTGCCGCGGCACCTGTCTGGGGCCCAGGATCGCGACGTCTAGCTCGCCGGACTCGTACTTGCCGAGTCCGGCGCCGGGGGCCGTCCGGGCGTCCACGATCCGGGTCCCCACGCTACCGGAGTCCCAGTAGCCCTCGCGCTTCTCCAGCCGTACCCCCCGCTCCGGGTCGAACCCGGTCATCTCGTACGGCCCGTTGTACAGGAGGCTCTCGGTGGACTCGCCGAACTCCTCGCCCCACGGGGCCACGAAACCCTCCTTTAGCGGCAGGTAGACAGGGAGGGTCGTGAGGTCCAGGAAAAACGGCGTCGGGCTCCGGAGCGTGACCTCCAGGGTACGCTCGCCGGTGGCCTTTACGCCGACGTCCTCGCGCCCGGCATCCCCGGCGGCGAACTCCGCCCCGCCCCGGATGAAGTCCGTCAGGAGGTACGCGTTCTCGCTGTCCGTCTCGGGGTCCATCGCCCGCAGCCAGGCGTACTCGAAGTCCCGGGCGGTGACGGGCTCGCCGTTGGACCACCGGACGCCCTCGCGCAGGGTGAAGGTGTAGCGGAGCCGGTCGTCGCCGACCTCCACGCTCTCCGCCATACCGGGCACGGGCTCCCCACTCTCGTCCCGCCGGTACAGCCCCTCTCCGACGTTACCGAGCACGGCGAGCGCGCTCTCCGAGCTGGCGGCGGGGTCCAGGCTAGAGATACCGCCCTGGAGCTGGTCGTTGAACTCGTCGTTACCGGGCCCGGAGACCTCGGCCTCGGGCTCCCCGGACAGCAGGCCGCAACCGGCGGGCAAGAGCAGCGCCGCCGCCAGCACCAGCGGCGCCAGTATCGCCGTTAGCCTGGGCGGCCCGCCTCCCCCGCCCGGTTCTCCGGATCTTGCCTCGCAACGCACCCGGGCAGTCTACCGCGAAGGCGACTTACACGGTATCTTGCCCGGATGCTCGATCTCGGCTGCGTTAGAGACTCTATCCGCCAGGAGGGATAATGCAAACACCGATCCTAAAAGACTTCCCGGACGAGCTCGAGACAGATCGGCTCATCATAAGGTCCCCCATGCCCGGCGACGGCGAGGAGAAACGCCGGGCCGTCTCCGAGTCGCTGCCGAGCCTTGGCCCGTGGCTCCACTGGGCGCGACGAGAGCCGGGGCCGGAACAGGCCGAGGAGGAGGTCCGGCGGGCGAGGGTAGCCTTTGTGGAACGCACCGACCTCCAGATGCTGCTGTTTCACCGGCAGAGCGGCGAGCTCGTCGGGGGCAGCGGCCTGCACCGCATCGAGTGGGAGATCCCGAAGTTCGAGATCGGGTACTGGTGCCGCGGCCGATTCGAGGGCCGGGGCTACATCACCGAGGCGGTGCGCGGCATAGCCGGGTTCGCCGCGGCGTACCTGGACGCGAGACGGCTGGAGATCCGCTGCGACGCCCGAAACCTCCGCAGCGCCCGCGTAGCCGAGAGCGCGGGCTTCGAGCTGGAGGCCCGGCTAAGAGACGCCGGCCTCACACCGGACGGGAGCATCGGGGAGATCCTGATCTACTCCCGCTTCCCCCGTTCTCCCTGATCCCCGGCGTGGCTCCGGCAGGCTACCTCGCGGACACGCCGGACGCACCGGCCACGCCGGAGCCCCATCCGCCACCGCCCATCAGGCGCTCCAGGGTGGCGGCAATGGCCGCGCCCGTCCCGAGCAGGGCGAGCAGGAAGAGTGCGACCGGGCCGACCACGGGCACAAGGTACAGCACCGAGATCGCGAACGCCCCGACCGCGGAGGCCAGGGCCTCGCCGCCCCGGTGACTGCCCGTGACAAGGAGCAGCCCGCGCCCGGCGGAGTACGCCGACACCAGAGCCCCGAAGACGATCAGCGCCAGATAGGCCGGCACCGAGAGCAACAGCAGCGGGGCCCCAACCAGGGTCACGGCGAGCAGCCCCGACAGCAGGGCCACCGCCGGCAGCGAGGCCACGCCGAGCAGCGCCGAGCGTCCGGGGTAGCGTTTCAGGCTCCGGGCCGAGGCCGTGAGCGGGCGGCGGGCCAGCACCGAGAGCAGCATGGCGGCGGCGCAGAACCCCAGCGTGGTCAGCAGCCAGAGGGTGATGTTGGCGAAGGCCTCGCTGCCACTCACCACGGGAGAGCCCCCCGACATCATGCCGTATCGCCTCTCGCCCTCCACCACGGCGGCCGCGCTTATGTCGGCGTTGCCGTTGCCGAGAGAGAGGTCCTCCCCGACGCGCGCCTGGGGCCCGAGTCGTACGGCGCCGTGGCCCACGTCCACCGAGCCCTTTACGGGCGCGTTCACGTACACGTTGCCGAACCCCGTCTGCACGTCCCCCTCGACCGGTCCCCTTACTACCACGTCTCCAAAGGCGCACCGGACGTCACCGTAGACATAGCCTTCTACATAGACGTCGCCGAAGACGGTGTGGGCCTCGGTGGGTACGGCGCCGCGCGGAACCTCGATATCCCCCATCATGGTGCTCTCGAGAGCCAGGGCCGGGCGGGCGGAGACCAGAGAGAGCGCGGCGGCCGCTAACAGCCCCAGAAACATGGTCCAGGTGTTGAGAGAGTTGGGGAGCCGGGCCGCGCTCATGCCCCTCGCGGTCGCCACCACCGGGCGACCGCGAGGAGCGTCACCGCTATGAGGGCGTCCGCGAGGGTGCCCACGATCAGGGCCACGAGCACGGTCCCTCCGGAGACGGCGAATATTATCCCGGTGGCGTCCGAAAGGCCGGAGGTAAGACCCCAGCAGGCGGCCATGAGATCGTTGAGGAAGGTGATCGGCCCCACCGAGCGCAGGGAGAGCGAGAAGAGCGCCGCCGCGAGCAGCGCCGCCGCCCCCACGCCCCAGACGGCCCGCGTGGCGGCGGAACGGGTGGGTATCGCCATCGCCACCGAGGATGCGGTCCCCGGACGCCGCTCACCCGGCCGCCGGCCGGACGCGCTACCGGCCCTCCCGGAGCCTTTCTCGCCATCCTTGCCGGACCCCGAGAGGGCGGCCGTAAGGCTATTCTCACGACGGTACGCCTCCCGGCACCCCGCGCAGACCCGCAGGTGGGAGATCACCTCGCGCTCGTGAGCGGGCTCCAGAGAGCCTTCGCAGAGGTCGAAGATCTCCTCCGCGTTGCGGCACCGGGAGCCGCTACCCTCGCTCCCCGACTTGGGCGGGCTCAAGACTCCGCCTCGACGGCGGCCGGACCGTCATTTCTCTCGTTTCTCTCGTTTCTCTCGTCGTCCAGGGAGTCCCCGATGACCCGGGCCAGCATCTGGCGGGCCCGGAAGAGCCGGCTCTTGATGGCCGGGATGGATATCTCCATTACCTCCGAGATCTCGGCGTAGCTCATCTCCTCGTTGTAGCGGAGGATCATGGGCACCCCGTAGGTCTGTGGCAGGGAGGATATGGCTTCTTGCAGGGTCCGGGAGCGGTCGGCTTCGACCGCGGCGGTTTCGGGGCCGCCCGTAACGTGGGCGTGTATCTCGGGGTTGAACTCGACCTGATCCCGGCGGCGGCGCAGGGTATCCACGCCGAGGTTGTTGGCTATGGCGAGCAGCCAGGTCTTGAACCGGTACTCCGGGTTGAAGGTGTCCAACTTGTCGTAGGCCTTGAGGAAGGTCTCCTGCACCAGGTCGTCCACCGCCGCCTCTCTGCCGGCGTAGGTGTACAGCACGTGCCCCACCAGCCGCTCGTACCGGCTCACCAGCTCCTCGTAGGAGCGCAGGTCACCGGCGAGCGTCCTCGCGGCCAACTCGTTATCCTCCAGCCCTTCGCGGCGCACCGAGAGGCGCTTGAGACGCTCCCGCCAACCACCGAGGGCCACCGTAGACGTATATTCCATGCTGCCCCAAGTATACGCTCCCGGGCAACTGAGGTTTCTAACTGAGGTTTCTAAAGCTCCCAAACACTTTCAAACACATTCCAGAGCCGCCCGGTAAGCGCCGGCTTTCCAAGCCCCAGGTTATACTCTCGCGGATCATGCGCCACGCTCCTCTCTTCTCCGACGCTTCTGGCCCCGGTCTCTCTCCACGTGCCAGAAGGTAGGCGCTTCGCGGCGGCCTTTAAGTGGACGCGGCCGTACCTGGGACCGTTTCTGGTGGTCCTCGTGGCGGTATTCGTGGGGCTTGCGCTGTACGGTAGCTGGAGCGAGGTCCGCGGCTACGATTGGCGCTTCAACCCGGCCTACCTCGCGTTGTCCGGGGTCCTGATCGGGCTCTACTACCTGCAGCAGTGGGGTGGCTGGAGGCTGGTGATGCGCTCCTTCGGGGACCCGCTGGATCGGGCGGATTCCATGCACATCTGGTACTCGACCATTCTGGGGCGGTATGTTCCGGGCAGCGTCGCGATGGTGGCCGGCCGAATTAGCCTGTGCCGGAGGCGGGGCATACCGGCCTCCACGACCTTCGCGAGCATCGTGTACGAGAACGCCCTGATCCTGATCACGGCCCTCCTCATTACCGTCGTCTGCGTCCCCTTCTGGCCCGCCTTCCGCCACACGGAGTACACGCTGTTCCTGGCCGCGCTCGTCCCGGTCTGTCTGGCACTCTTGCACCCGGCCGTTTTCGGGCGGCTGGCCAACCGGCTACTCCTCAAGCTGGGCCGGCCCCGGCTGGAGGCGACGCTCTCGTACGGGCGGGTGCTCGCCCTCATCCCCTACTACCTGATGGGCTGGGCCCTGCTCGGCCTCGGGTTCGCGGCGCTGGCCGCCTCCGTGGCCCGGGTCGGTGCCGGGGATCTCGCACTGCTCGTCGGGGGTTACGCTTTCGCCTGGGAGGTAGGCTTCCTCTCGGTCGTGGTCCCGAGCGGCATAGGCGTGAAGGAGGGTATGCTGACCGCGATCTCGGCCCTGGCGTTTCCGCTCCCGGTGGCCGTCGCCCTGGCCGCGCTCTCCAGGCTGTGGCAGACGCTGGCGGAGCTAACGGCGGCGGGCCTGGCCTGGGCCTTTGCCAGACGCAGAGCCCGCAAGGCCAACCCGCGTGGTAGGCCAAAGTAGAGGGTTTTACAGGAGTTAGCCCGGCACACCGGCACGAGCTAGACCCTGTAACCCCTGGTTAGAGCCTGGCCTGCCCGTCTATGGAGAGCCCGGAGGGTCCGTTGGAGTAGTCCACGAGAGCGTCCCGGTCGCGGATGACTATCTTGTGGCTCTGCACCTCGATGTAGCCCTCGCGCTGGAGCTCGCTCATCACCTTCGACACCGCCTCCCGGGTGGAGGCGATCATATTCGCGAGATCCTGATGGGTAAGCCGGACGTCGAGCAGGGTCCCGGAGCCGTTGTTCTGCTCGCCGAAACGGTCGGAGAGGTTCAGGAGCAGCGTGGCGAGCCTGGTGGACACCTCGCGGTGCAAAAGGCTCTCTATAACCTCGTCCGACTGGCGCAGGCGCTCCGACAGCGACGAGAATAGCTTCATGGCGAAATCCGGCTGGCGCTTGAGCACCATCTCCAGCGCGGACTTCTGCACGCTGGCCACCTCCACCTCGGTCACCGCCTCGGCGAACACGTCCTGCCAGCGGCCCTCGACCATGCTCAACTTGCCAAAGATGCCATCTCCCTTGAGCAGGGCGGTCGTGGCCTCCTTGTAGTCGCCGTACATCTTGTACAGCCGGATCGTGCCCGAGAGCAGGAAGTAAAGCTGATCGTCGGGGTCTCCGGGCGTAAAGATGGTGTCCTTGGGCTTGAAACGCCTCTCTACCACACGGACGCCGGCGCTCTCGAAATCCGTTATATCGAAGCCGTTTGGGGCGCTGGTGGCGGCAAAACCCCCGGTGTCGTGCCTGGTGAGCATTAAGCAGTTCACCTTTCTTGCTCGGTTCCCCTACGATGCCGCCGCTCACGGTAGAGCATGGCGGATCTCTCTGATGTGGGTGCATTATACCCGAATGGGCATACATCAAGACATGCCCGGCCGATTATCTTGTGAAGCGCGCTACCAACCCTCCGGCAAGGGCTCCTCTACGGCAGGGGGTTGTGGCGGGAGATCAGGCCGCGCTGCGATTCCACAGGAGCTCTACGCCCTCGCGCTTGGCGAAAAACAGCAGATCGTCGCGCAGGCTCCCGATGTCCCGGTCGTACACGGAGAGCAGACAGAACCCGCTGTGCCGGTAGGCCCACACGAACGGCGCGGGGTCCCCGATCACGCGGCTCGTGGTCGAGAGGTTCCAGGCGTCCACCAACTCTATCTGGGAGCCCGCGAGGTCCAGCACGACCCGCCATCCCTCGTCCGTGGGTACCTCGAAGTAACCGGGCAGGCTGCCGGAGCCGAGCATCGTCTGCGCAAGATCCCGGGCAAAGGCCCGCTTGTGCTCCTCCACTCCCCAGAGATACTCCGCGTCGTCAACCCGGCGGGCGGCCTCCGGCGTGTAGACCCTGTCCCGGACCACCGGCATCCCTTCCGGCGGGTAGAACCCGATAAACGGAACCGGCGACCGCCACAGGTGCTGCACCACCCCGAGCGTCACGTTCCGCCGGGCTTCGGGGCTGCCAGCCGTCTCTGCGTACCGTACGTTACTGAGGCGCATGTGTCGGGGTTCCCAGGGGCTCGGCTCTCCGACCCCCCGGACCTTCCTCCGGCGCTTGGTTATCTTCCCTATACCTTCCACAACAGGGGCATTTTAGCATCAGAATCCGCGTTCAATTCCGTGATACTGGCCGCTAAAACCGCTAAAAAACGGGCGGGACGCGTGAGCGCCCCGCCCGGGAGGATTTATCCGTTTGTCGCCGGAGCCGTCCGGCGAAGCCTCACACTATTGGTGAGACGTTGGCGAGACGCCTACTGGCGGGAGGCCAGCAGGAGCCACACCAGCATTAGCAGCGAGGTCAGCGCGGCCGCGATGTAGGTAAAGGCCGCCGCCGAGAGCACCCGCTTGGTGCCGCCGGCCTCCTTGCGCGAGAGAAAGCCGTAGCTCGTGAGCTGCCCGTAGGCCCGGGTCGAGGCGTTGATCTCGACCGGCAGCGTCACCACGTGGAACAGCAGCACCCCGGCGAAGACCAGCGCCGCGATCTCGATGAAGAACGGCGAGATCAGGACGCCCATGAACAGCAGCGGCATGAAGAGCTGCTGCGAGAAGTTGGCCACCGGCACCAGCCCGGAGCGCAGCTTCATCGGCAGGTACCCGGATGAGTCCTGTACGGCGTGACCGACCTCATGTGCCGCGACACTCACCCCGGCGATGGAGGGCTTGTTGAAGTTGTCCTCCGAGAGCCGGACCACCTTCGAGCGGGGGTCATAGTGGTCGGTTAGCTGGCCCGCGACCGGCTCCACCTTTACGTCGGTCAGCCCGTTGCGGTCCAGGATACTCCGCGCCACCTGCGCGCCGGTCATACCCGAGGCGCTCATCTCCTGTGAGTGCTTGGAGTAGGACCGCTTGACCCACATGCTCGCGAGCCCGGAGATAACGAGCCCGGCGATCATTACCATTATATAGCCGAAACCTATGCCGCCTAGAAAATCCAAACCGCCTCCTCCGTGAGACTTTGCAAAGCTACTTTTGAAACCTTTCTGGCTAGACACATTCTACTATAGGCTCCTACGACCGGAGCCCGAAAAAGTTCCCGAGAAGTCCCAAAAGTAACCATTCTCACCCCGGGCGAAGTGGCTGGAAACGCCCGGCAATCTACGAAACACGAGAGCGTGAAGAGGGTCCGCGAACGCGGGATTAGAGACCAGCGTCTCCCACGTCTACGGCGCGCCCGGCCCCTCCCCAGTCACGGGCCGCGGTGAAGCGGCGTCGAGCCGGGAGAGGGGCCGGGACTTACTTTATTCTTGCTTGCCTTCGTCTACCTTTGCGTTACCGCGTTACCGCTTGACCTCCTCCTGCAGGGAGTCCACGACGCTCGGGTCGGCGAGGGTAGAGGTGTCGCCGAGGTCGGAGTCGCCTTCGGCGACGCCGCGCAGGATGCGGCGCATGATCTTGCCCGAACGGGTCTTCGGCAGGTCCTCGGTGAAGACGATGCGCTCGGGCTTTGCGATGGGCCCGATCTGGGTTCTCACATGGTTGGAGAGCTCGGTGCCGAGGTCGTCGCCATCCTCGTATCCGGCCTTGAGGGTGACGTAGGCGAAGATCGCCTGTCCCTTGTCCTCGTCGTTCTTGCCGACCACCGCCGACTCGGCGACGGCCTCGTGGCTCACGAGCGCGCTCTCGACCTCCATCGTGGAGATGCGGTGCCCGCTGACGTTCATCACGTCGTCCACGCGGCCGGTAATGGTGAAGTGGCCGTCCTCGTCGCGCTTCGCGCCGTCGCCGGCGAAGTACATGTCCCCGTAGGTTGACCAGTAGGTGTCACGGTACCGCTCGGGGTCCTTGTACAGGGTGCGGAGCATGCCGGGCCACGGGTGGGTGATGACCAGGTTGCCCGAGCCCGCGCCCTCGACGCGGTTGCCCTCGTCGTCGTAGAGGTCGGCGAAGATGCCGGGGAACGGGTACGAGGCCGCGCCGGGCTTCACGTTGGTAATTCCGGGTAGCGGCGTGATCATGATCCCGCCCGTCTCCGTCTGCCACCAGGTGTCCACTACCGGGCAGCGCCCGCCGCCGACGTTCTCCCAGTACCACTCCCAGGCGGCCGGGTTTATGGGCTCGCCGACCGTGCCGAGCAGTCGCAGGCTTGAGAGGTCGTGCTTCTCGAGCTCGGCGGTGCCCTGCTTCATGAAGGCCCGGATCGCCGTCGGCGCGGTGTACAGGATATTTACACTGTGACGCTCTATCACGTCCCACCAGCGGTCCGCTTCGGGGTAGGTCGGCGTGCCCTCGAACATCACGCTCGTCGCGCCGTTGGAGAGCGGACCGTACACGAGGTAGGAGTGTCCGGTGACCCAGCCAACGTCGGCGGTGCACCAGTACACGTCGTCGTCCTTGAGGTCCATGACCCACTGCATCGTGGCCCGGAGCTGGGTGAGGTAGCCGCCGGTGGTGTGGACGATGCCCTTGGGCTTGCCGGTCGAGCCCGAGGAGTACAGGACGTACAGCATGTCCTCGGAGTCCATCTTTTCGGCCGGGCACTCGGCGTCGGCGTCCCGTACGAGCTCGTCCCAGTAGTGGTCGCGGCCGTCCTGCATCTCCACGCTCTCGCCGCTGCGGCGCACTACGACCACGTTCTCCACGCTCGGCGTGTCCGCGAGGGCCTCGTCGGCGTTCTGCTTTAGCGGGCTAACCTTGCCCCCGCGGGGAGCCGTGTCCGCGGTGACGATCACCTTCGCCTCGGCGTCGTTGACCCGGTCGCGCAGGGCGCCCGCGCTGAAGGCGCTAAAGACGACCGAGTGGGGCGCGCCGATCCTGGCGCAGGCTAGCATGGTTATGGCGATCTCGGGGATCATGGGCAGATACACGGCGACCCGGTCGCCCTTCTGTACGCCGAGCGACTTGAGGACGTTTGCGAACTTCTCGACCTCTTCCTTTAGCTCGGTGTAGGTAAAGCTCTTGCCCTGTCCGGGCTCGTCGGCCTCCCACACGAGGGCGGGCTTGTCGCCCCGGCCCTGCTCGATCTGGTAATCCAGGCAGTTGTAGGCGACGTTCAGCTTGCCCCCGATGAACCACTTGGCCTCCGGCGGGTCCCAGTTCAGCACCTGATCGAAGTCCTCGAACCAGTGGAGCTCCCTGGCCCATCCGGCCCAGAAACCCTCGTAGTCCCGAGCGGCCTCCTCGTAAACCTCGGGGTCCGTGACGTTTGCCTGCGAGACGAACTCCCGCGGCGGGCCGTACCCGTTGCCCGCGGCCTGATCCTGGCTCATGGCTCTCCTCTCTTTCCCTTGAAATACTTCCCCGACCCCGCTGTACCCGCGCCGCGTAACGTCTCTAACTTCTCCCCCGCGACGCTGCGGGCGGCCATCAGGGACCATCGTAAGACCGGCGGCCACGGCGGGTTCCCCTGTACCGCCAGCCGCCCGGCTGAACGCTCCCAAAGATAGCTCTTTTCCCCCACGCGGGTCAAGCATTCGGCCACCCGGATATTCGTGGCTCTCCGGGGCTCTTCGGATATCTTCGGAGCTCTTCGGCGATCTACCCGCCGGAGAGACGGTCCAGGCGCTTCTGGAACTTCTGTACCGAACGCGGGTCCTCGCGTCCGAGAACCTCGACGGCGCTGCGGCAGATCCTCTCCGCCTCGTTCGTCCAGCCCCGGTACTCGTACAGGGTGGCGAGCCGCTCGTAGCAGAAGGTGCCGGAGTGGCCCTCCTCTACGGCGGCGCGGCAGTGATGCTCGAAGAGGGCTAGCTCCTCCTCCCGGCGGCGGCTCTGGAAGTGGGTCTGGGCCAGCGAGACGTGGGCCAGGGCCCGGTCGCCGCCGGTCTTTGCAAGCTCCAGGGCGGCCCGGCCGGCGCGGACGGCGAACTCCGCATCCCCGGCGAACCCGGCCTGCGCGCCGGTCGTCGCCAGCAAGCCGGACGGGGTGTCCGAAGGGTTGCCCCGGGCGTAGGCTTCCAGCAGCCTCGTCACCGCCTCCTCGTCCTCGGGGTCCGGCGGGAGGTCCAGGGCCGCGTGGCGCGAGAACCGCTCCCGGTCATCCCGGGGCAAGGAGATCAGATAAAGCGCGAGATCCCCCCATCCTCCACCACGCGGGCCATCCGGCTTACCGCCCTCGTCGCTCTCACCCCTCTTATCGCTTTCCAAGTTCATCCTCCCGGCTCGTCTGCTTTTACACCGTCCGGCATGATTACGCCTGATTCTAGCGGAGCCCGAGGCTAAAAATCGGGGCTGAGAAGTTGGCTCTGCTCTCGTAAAGCCCGTAAAGTTCTTCGTGGCAAGGCCCTCGTAACAAAACCCGGACCCGGAGGCCGGATTTGCGCTTGTTGCGGGATAAGTCTCCCCGAAACTCTGCTACAATTCCGCGCATTCATGGCTTCTAACGAGAACATGTTCGGCCGGGGAGCGTCCAGGGTCCGGCGGCTTCTGGGGCGTGGAGATTGGATCTACATACTCTCCCTGCTGGTGCCCCTGGCGATCTACAACGTACTTTTGAAGGTAATCCGGGTAATCGCCCGGGAGGAGACGCCGGGCTTTCTGGGGTTCCTGGACCAGGTACGCTCGGACCTGCTCTTCAACCTCGGATACGTCGCTCTGTGGGTCGGTCTGTTTACCGTGTTCCGCAAGGGAGCGCCGCGCTGGGCAGTGCTCGTGATCTTCCACGTCTCCACCCTCGTGGTGGTGCTCCTGAGCACGAGCGCGCACTTCTACTACGAGACGACCGGCTCTCCCCTGAGCCTGGACGTCATAGGCCTCGCCATATCCTCGTTCGGAGAGATACAAGGGGTCATCGCCGCAGAGGCCCGGCCCTGGATGATCTGGCTGCTCTCGGCGGTTCTCTTCTACGTGATAGCCGGTCCGGCGATTATCACCCGGCTCTTCCAGCACGACTGGTACGTGCCGACCTGGACCGCCAGGGGGCCCACGCTTACCCGGGTAGCGGTCTTCGCCGCCGCCTTTGCGCTCGCCGGGCTCTCGGCGGTGCCGAGCATCACCGGCGCGAGCAGCTCCTTCACCCGCGACACGCTGGTAAACATGTTCGTTACCGAGGTCGAGAAGGTCAACTACGCGGACGTGGAGCCGAAAACGAGCAAGGTGCTCGCAGCCGAGCAGCCCCCGACGCAGACCATGCTCCAGGGCGAGCCCGCGCAGAAGCGGAACGTCGTGATGGTGTACCTGGAGTCGACCCAGGCCGGCTCGACAACCCCGTACGACGAGCGGCAGCAGGCCCTGCCGCAGGAGGAGCAGGTCACACCTTTCCTGCAACGGCTCTCCAGGCACAGCCTGATGGCGGAGGACTTCAACGCCGTGGTGCCCCACACCTCGAAGGCCCTCACGGCCTCCCACTGCGGCATAGCGCCGCCGATGGACCAGGATAACTCCGAGTCCGACGAGGACTCGCTGCCCGCGGAGTGCCTACCCGAGATGCTGGATCAGGAGGGCTACAAGACCGCCTTCTTCCAGTCGGCGACCGAGGAGTTCGAGCGCCGGGGCGCCCTGGTCGAGAACTTCGGCTACGACGAGTTCTACCCGCTGGAGGCCTTCCCCAAGGAGGGCTACGACGAGGTGAACTACTTCGGCTACGAGGACGACATAATGCTGAACCCGAGCCAGCAGTGGCTCGCCAACAACTCAGGCCCGGAATCGACGCCCTTCCTGGCCTCGTACCTGACGGTCGGGACGCACCACGACTACGGCGTCCCGCAGGACTTCGAGAAGAAACGGTACGCCGAGGACGAGGACCTGAACAACTACCTGAACGCCCTCCACTACCAGGACCAGTTCCTCCAGAAACTCTTCCAGCAGTACATGGACCTGGGTCTGTACGAGGACACCGTCTTCGTCGTGGTCGGCGACCACGGCGAGGCGTTCGGCGAGCACGGCCGCAACCAGCACGACAACATCCCCTATAGCGAGGGCACCCACGTGCCCTTCCTCGTCCACGACCCGCAAAACCCGACGCCCGACCGCTACGAGTCGCTGGCGAACCACACGGACATACTGCCGACCGTGGCGGACCTTTTGGGCTACCGGGTAGGAGGCGGGGAGTACCCGGGCATCTCCCTGCTCGGGCCGGAGCGGGAGAACCGCACCCACAGGATGTCCTGCTACCAACCCTTTACCTGCCTGATGAGCATAGAGGACGGCGACAAGTACATCTACAACTACGGCAACCAGCAGGACGAATACTACGACCTCTCCGAGGACCCGGAGGAGCAGAACAACCTCATAAACGGCCAGAGCAAAGAGAAGATAGAGCGCCGCCGCGAGGACCTGCTCTCGTGGCGGGCCGGGGTGGAAAAGGTCTACGAGGACTACCGCACCAGAATCGAGGAAACTACGGGGCCGGGCACCACCGGAGCCTCGCTGGAGCCCGAGGGGTAAGGGGCCCGCACCAGCTCCGCTAGCGCCGAGGAGCACCCACGATCAAGGCGAGGTGAGCGGCATCTCCTCGTAGCCCTCCTGGCGCTCCACCCGGTAGAGGTTCTGCTTCTCGTCGGCGAGGAACAGCGAGAGCCCGGCCTCCTCGAAGTACGAGACGTTCTTCTGGACCGTTCCGGGCGGAAACAGTACGTATACTGGTCCCTTGTCGAGGTAATAGTTGGCCCGTTCGGCCCAGAGCCCCGTCGCCGACTCCCACTCTCCCGCCTCGAAGGGGTCCACCAGGCTCAGGCTCGGCCGGGTCTGCTCGACCTCCCGGAGGTACCACAGCGAGCTCCCGCTGTGCAGCACGGTAGAGTCCGGCAACACCGCCTCCTCGACGGACTCTATGGTCTCCTGGCCCCGGTAATCGCCGCTGAGGTCCACGGCGGCGTAGGTGCCGCGCACCCCGAGAAAAGACGCGGCCACCAGCAACCCGGCCACCGCGTAGAACGCCGGACGCTCGCCCCGGGCGCTGTAGCGGCCGACCAGCCAGGCGCCGAGGTCCATGAGCGCGAACGCCCCCGCGCAGACGAGGAGCGAGATCACCAGGTAGGTCGGGATAAAGTACGGGTAGATGTCCGCGATCCGGTACTCCAGCGCGTAGAACAGCCAGCCCGCGTACAGGAATCCGAGCAGGGCCAGGGCGGCCCGGTCAGCGGCGGCGAGATACCCGACGCCCACGGCCGCGACCACGAGGAACACGGGGCTGAACTGCTGTAGCAGGAGCTCCAGATACATGGATAGCCGCCCCGGAAGCTCCAGGGGCCCGAAGGCCAGCATCCGGCTGTCGAAGTTGGCCCCGGTCACGAGCGAGAGGAAGCTGCCCGGGGTAGAGGGATCGGTCTCGTTCAGGGGCGGGTCCATCCTCGCCCGCACCGGCAGGTAGATGTACGGGGTGAGCGCGAGCAAGAAGAGCCCCGCACCCTTTAACACCAGCGGAAGATCCTTGAGCCGGCTGCGGTCCACGATCCACACGAACAGAAAGGCCGCCGGGATGAGCAGCGCGCTCGTCATGTGGTTGGTCACGGCGAGCCCCAGCAGGAAAGCGGTAAGCAGCAGGTAGCGGTCCCCGTTAGCCCCGCCGCTCCCGTCGGCCCCACCGGTCCCGCCGCGCCTCTCGCGCCACGTGAAGAGCGCGAGCAGGACCAGCGCTATCGTGAGGGCGTTCAGGGTGTACACCTCGGTTATGATGGCCTGGCTCCAGAAAGCCTGGCTCAACCCGAAGAGCAACGCGGCGGCGGCGGCGGGCAGCGTCCACCCCACCAGCTTTCGGCAGGCCATGAAAAGCGTGAACACCGCCAGGGCCGCGAAGACCGCGGACGCGAGGTTTACCCGGAAAGCCGGGTCCCCCAGCGGCAGGTACGTGAACAGGTGGGCCAGCAGTATGTACGTCGGATACCCGGTCGGGTTCGGGATGCTAAGGACGTAGGCCTTGACCTGCAAAAGCACCGAGTCCGGGAACGCCTTCGGCGCGTAGTGGAGCACGGTGGGGGCCAGCGTCCTGAGGTACACGAAGAGGGAGATGAGCGAGACCAGCAGGCCGGTCAGCAGACTCAGCAGGCTGGGCACCCACCCGAGCCCGCCCCCGCTTTTCTTCGCCTTCTCCGCCTTTTGCCGGTTTTGCCGGGGAGCCGCATCCACGAAGGCGGATTCTACCTGAAAGGCTCCGGCCTGAAACCTTCTACGGGACCCTACACCGGGGACCTTGATACTTTCAGGGTTTTTAGAGGACCACCCGGGTAACGCGGCGGAGGATGGAGGTCCGGCGCGTTACAGCCGGAACCCGCCCTCGGAGTCTATGACCTGCCCGACCACCCACGCGGCCTCGTCGGTGCACAGCCAGCCCACGAGCCGGGCCGCGTCTCCGGGCTCGCCCCAGCGCCAGTGCGGCCTCCGGGATGAAATCGTCCCCCGCTCCTCCTCTGTCAGGTACCCGGTATCCACCGGGCCGGGATTGACGGTATTCAGCGTGATGCCGTGCCGGATCAGGTCACCCGCGAAAGAGAGCGTCATCTGGTGTACGGCCCCTTTGGAGGTGACGTAGTCGAGCTCTCCGGGCATCGGGCCGAGATGCTGCCCGGAGGTAAAGAGCACCACCCGGCCACCAGGCCTGCCGTCGTGCCCGAGGGCGAAAGCCTGCACGAGCAGCATCGTCGCCCGCACGTTTACGGCCAGGTGGGCGTCTATCTCCCGCGCCGTAAGGCTACCGAGGCTTCCCGAACCGCCGGAGCTGCTCCGGGCATGGTTGGCGACGAGCACGTCCAGATGACCGTAGGCTTGGCGGGCCCCGGCGACGAGGCATTCCGGGGCCTCCGAGGAGCCGAGATCCACCTCGGAATACCCTACCCGCACCCCGGTCTCCTCCTGCAGCGCCCGGACCATCTCCTCCGAGCCCGCCGGCTCCTCCCCCCACGGCTGCCCCGCGTCGTGTTCGCGCCAGCCCTGCAGGTACAGATCCGCGCCGAGTTCCCCGAGCCTGCGGGCGACCGCGAACCCTATCCCCGAGCGGCGGCTAACGCCCGTTACCAGGGCCGCCCGGCCGCGCAACGGCTTCTCGCCCGCACCTCCCTCGCCCTCGCTGGCCGCTGTGGGTCTCATGCCCTAGACTATCCCCCGTTTGGTTACTTTTGATTACGTTTGGGTAGTTCGAGTAGCTTAGAACGACTGATTCCAGGATACCCGAGGAGGAGAGATGGCGGGTCTTTTAGAGGGCAAGAAGATACTGGTTACCGGCGTGCTGGACCGGCGCTCCATCGCGCACTCCGCCGCCCGGCTCGCCGCCGAGCAAGGCGCAGAGGTGGCGCTCTCGGGCTTCGGGCGGGCCATTAGCCTCACGCAGCGCACGGCGAAGAAGCTCGATCCCGAGCCGCCGGTGCTCGAGCTGGACGCGAACTCCCCGGAGCAGATACAGGCCGCCGCCCGGGACCTCGAGGACCGCTGGGGGGAGCTCGACGGCATCGTACACGCCATCGCGTTCGCCCCGGAGGACGCCCTCGGCGGCAACTTTCTCACGGCGGGCTGGGAGTCGGTGAGCACGGCCATACAGACCTCGGCGTACTCCCTGGCCGCGCTCTCGACCGGCATGATGCACCTGATGAAGCCCGGCTCCTCGGTGGTCGGGCTGGACTTCGACGCCCGCGTCGCCTGGCCCTCCTACGACTGGATGGGGGTGGCAAAGGCAGCGCTGGAGTCCACCTCCCGCTACCTCGCCCGGGACCTCGGAGAGAGGGGCATCCGGGTGAACCTCGTCTCCGCCGGGCCCCAGAAGACGCTGGCCGCCAAGGGCATAAGCGGCTTCGAGAAGATCGAGGGCGAGTGGGGCCGCCAGGCACCGCTCGCCTGGGACACCACCGACACCGAGCCCGCCGGACGCGCGATAGTCAGCCTCCTCTCCGACTGGTGGCCCGCCACGACGGGGGAGCTGATCCACGTTGACGGCGGTTACCACGCGATGGGGGCCCCGATAAAGTAATCGGCGTGTCTCCTCTCACCACCCGCTAGCCAGCCTCGGCAACGAGCAACGGCCCTCCCTGTATGGCGACCGATACACCGGACGAGGCCCGCACGATCCCGCTCAGGCCTGATCTAGCCCCTCTGACAAAGGAGACAGTTCCTCCGCCCCGCCTGGTGTCACCCCGAAACTCCAGCCCTCGTGCGCGGGACGCTAAAGGTGTACACCCCCTCGTGCCGATTACCGGCCGAAGAACAGGGAGAATAGACGGTCCGGGTTCGCCGGGCACCCGCGAGCTCGGCCGGGGTGCCGGGAAGCCGGGTACGGCGGCGAACGCGGCAGAGTGTACGGCGCGCTCGGACACTATCGTGCGGACCATGCGGGGAGCACGCAGAGCCGCCGGGAGGAGTCCGGGCGCGCCGTACTGCGCACTGCGTGCGGCCTCCGGAAGCGGCGGCAGCGAGTAAGCGGGGAAGATGAGGTGAACATGGACGGTGCTCCAGAAACGGCTATAAACGGCACGTACAATCTCTTTCTCGTCGCTCTCTCGATAGTTATAGCCGTGATAGCCTCCTACTCCGCCCTGGATCTCGCGGGCCGGGTGACGGCCTCCACCGGAGTCTCCCTCAAGGCCTGTATCGAGGGCGGCGCGATGGTGATGGGCGTGGTCATCTGGTCCATACACTTTATCGGGATGCTCGCCCTTAGTGCGTCCCCGATGACCTACAGCGTGCTTACCCTGCTCGTCTCGATGGTGGTCGCGGTCTTCGCCTCCGGCGTCGCGCTCTGGCTGCCCTACCAGTTCCGGCAGGGCTCCTCCATGAGAGGGCTCGCACTCAAGCTCGGCAGCGCGCTGGCGATGGGCGGTGCCATATCGGGGATGCAATACACGGGGATGGCCGCCAGATTCACCCCGACCGGAGAGTAAGAGGCTTTGTTGGATACCTCCCTGCTGGCGGCGGCCGTCGCTGTAACCACGTTCGTAATACTCGCGATCGCCATCTTCATCGCCATCCTCAACCGCCGCTTCAAAAACCAGGAGACCCGGCTGGAGGAGAGCGAAGAGCTCAACCACGCCGTGATACAGACGGCTCCGGACGCGATCATAGCCACGTCTCTGGATGGAGCCATACAGGGCTTCAACGGCCAGGCCGAGCGGATCTTCGGCTACAGGGCGGGAGAGGTACTCGGAGAGCCGCTCAGGATGCTGATGCCCGAGCGGTTCCGGGAGGCTCACGACAGCGGGTTACGGCGGTATCTGGAGACCGGAGAGGCCCGCCTCGTGGGCAGTACGGCGGAGCTCACCGGGCTGAGGAAGAGCGGCGAGGAGTTCCCGCTGGAGCTCTCGCTCGGAGAGGTGCGACACGGCGGAGACCGTTCGTTCATCGGCATCATCCGCGACATAACCGGGCGCAGGGAGACCGAGCGAGAGTTGAGCGAGAACGAGCGCCGGTTCCGCCAGTTCTTCGAGCAGTCGGTGGACGCCCTGCTGGTCCACGACGAGCAGGGCTACATACTCGACGCCAACTCCGAGGCGGCCCGCTCCCTCGGCTACTCGCGGGAGGAGATGCTCTGCCTTTCCGTGAGAGACTTTGCCACCAACCTCGTGCCGGAGGGGACCGAGCCCCCGGACGGGACCCTGTGGCAGCGGGTGATGGAGGCCGAACCGGGTGAGACCGTAGGGATACACCACGGAGAGCATGTGCGCAAGGACGGCACGGCCTTCCCGGTCGAGGTGCGGATCGGGGCCGTCGAGCAGGATGGGAAGAAGCGGGTGCTGGCCTCCGCCAGGGACATTACCGGACGTGTCGAGGCCGAGCGGCTACTGAGAGAGAGCCAGCAAAGCTACGCCTCGCTCTCGGAGTACAACCCGGATGGCGTGATCTCGCTCGACCCGGAGGGGTGCCTGATCTCGGCGAACCCAACGATGTCGGAGGTTACCGGCTACACCCGGGAGGAACTGTTCGAGAGCACCCTGTCACCCCTCGTCGTGCCGGGAGACAGGGAGCGCCTGACGGGGTATTTCACCAGGGCCCTCGCGGGCGAGCCGCAGAACCTGGAGTCCGGGCTGCTGCACAGGGACGGCCACATGGTCGAGGTCGGCGTTAGCCTGGTACCGGCGGTGGTGGATCAGGAGACCGTCGGTGTCCACGGAATCGTCAAGGATATAAGCGAGCGGGTAGAGGCCGAGCGGCGGGTGGCGGATAGCGAGCAGCGCCTGCACGGCCTGAGCGAGGCGACGTTCGAGGGTGTCGTGATCGCCGACAGGGGCACGATAATCGAGTCCAACGCGGCCTTCGCCTCGATGTTCGGCTACGACGAGCCCCCGGAGATCGTGGGCCGCTCGCTGCTGGCGGAGTTCGTCGTCCCGGAGTACGTGGAGATTGCGCGGGACCACATCCTCGGCATGTCCGAGGAGCCGTACGAGATCGTTGGCGTAAAAAAGGACGGGACCCGGTTCGACGTCGAGATCCGGGGCCGGCGCTCCGTCTACAAGGGCCAGACCGTGAGGATCGCCGCCGTGCGCGACGTCACCGGGCGCAACGAGCGGGAGAGGGAGCTGCGGGAGGCCGAGGGGCTTTTCCGGGGAGCCTTCGACAACGCCGCGGTCGGCATGGCTCTGAACCACCCCGGGAACGGACGCTTCGTGCAGGTAAACGACTTTCTGTGCCGGATGCTCGGCCGCTCCCGGCAGGAGTTGCTCGGCTCCACGTTTGCGGACATCACCCACCCCGACGACGTGGACACCAGCGTGGAGCAGGTCCGGCGGCTGATGGCGGGTGAGATCCAGAGCTACCAGCTGGAGAAACGCTACCTCCACCGGGACGGGCGTACGCTGTGGATCTCGCTCCACGTCTCGGCCGTCAGGGACGCCGAGGACCGGCCGCTGTACCTGATCGCCCAGACTCAGGACATTACGGATCGCAAGCGGGCTGAGGAGGAGATCCGGCGGCTCAACGAGGAGCTGGAGAAGCGGGTCCGGCGGCGCACAGCCGCGCTCAAGGCGAGCGAGGAACGCTACAGGCTGGTGATGGAAGGCTCCAACGACGGTATCTGGGACTGGGACATCCAAACCGGCGAGGTGTACTGGAACGACCGGCTCTTCGAGCTCCTGGGACTCTCCCGGGACGAGACCGACTCCAGCTTCGAGCTTTACATGAGCCTGATCCACCCCGAAGACCGGCAGGCGGTACAGGACGACGTCACGAATCACCTGGAGAGCGGCGAGGATTTCGTCTCCGAGTACAGAATCCTGCACTCAAGCGGCGAGTACCGGATCGGCGAGGCCCGGGGAGAGGCACTGTGGGACGAGGGTGGCGCTCCGGTGAGAATGGCCGGCTCCGTTAGGGACATCACCTGGCGCAAGCGGAAGGAGGAGATACAGCGCTTTCTGGTCGAAGCGAGCTCCGTGCTCTCCTCAACGCTCGACTACCGGCACGCGCTCGCCGGCGTAACGGAGCTGGCCGTGCCGGAGCTCGCCGACTGGTGCGTCACGAGTCTTCTAGAGAACGACGAGCTCAACACACTGTCGGTGGCGCACGAGGACCCAGAGATGGCCCGGTGGGCGCAGAGGTTGAAGGAGGAGTACCCGCCGGGCCCCGACGGCCCGTACGGCGTGGGCGAGGCGCTGCGCACCGGACGGTCCCAGATGTACCCGGAGCTCACCGCCGAGATGATACAAGCCACCACCCAGGACGAGGAACATCTGAGGCACTTGCGAGAGATCGGCCTGAGATCCGTTATGATCGTGCCGCTCGTGGCCCGGGGGCGATCGCTCGGGACGTTCACCTTCGCCCTCTCGGAGGCGGCCCGACGTTACGGGGATGAGGACCTGGAGATGGCCGAGGAGCTCGCCCGGCGCGCGGCCCTGGCGGTGGATAACGCTCGGCTCTACGAGGAGGCCCAGATGGAGCTCGCCGAGCGTCAGCAGGCGGAGACCGAGGTCCGCGAGCTCAACGAGTCGCTGGAGTCCCGCGTGGAGAAACGTACCGCCCAGCTTTCGGAGGCGAGGAAAGAGGCAGAAGACGCAAACCGGGCCAAGAGCGACTTTCTGGCGAACATGTCGCACGAGATCCGCACCCCCATGAACGGCGTTATCGGGATGTCGGACCTCTTGCTGGACACGAACCTCGACCCCGAGCAATACGAGTACGTGGACACGGTCCGCCGCTCGGGAGAGACGTTGCTGGCCCTGATCAACGACATCCTGGACTTCTCGAAGATCGAGGCCGAGAAGGTGGAGCTGGAAGAGATCGTGTTCGACCTCAGGGCCGCGGTCGAAGATACCGCCGTGCTGCTCGCCGAGCGCGCCCAGGGCAAGGGGCTGGAGATCGCGGGTCTCGTGGACTACGACGTGCCAGCCGCCCTCAAAGGTGACCCCGGACGTCTACGCCAGGTCCTGACCAACCTCCTCGGCAACGCCATCAAGTTTACCGAGGAGGGCGAGGTCGTATTGAAGGCGGAGCTCGCAGAGGAGACAGAGGAGTCGGCGGTGATCCTCTTCGAGGTCCGGGACACCGGCATCGGCCTGGACGAGGATCAGCGGAAGAACCTGTTCGAGTCTTTCTCCCAGGCAGACTCCTCCACGACCCGGCGCTACGGCGGCACGGGGCTCGGGCTCGCCATCAGCCAGCGGCTGGCGGGGCTGATGGGCGGTGAGGTCCGGGTAGAGAGCGAACCGGGCGTCGGGAGCACCTTCTACTTCACGGCCAGATTCGAGAAGCTCTCTTCGGAGATCCCGGCCACCCCCCGCCCGCGCGCCGACCTGCACGGCGTGAAGACCCTCGTCGTGGACGACAACACCACCAACCGCTCCATCCTGCGCCACCAGATAACTCCCTGGGGAATGGAGGTGGAGGAGGCCCGGGGAGGAGCGGAGGCCCTACAGAAGCTGCGCTCGGCTGCGGAGAACGGGACACCCTACGACCTTGCGATACTGGACATGCAGATGCCGAAAATGAACGGTCTGGAGCTGGCCCGAAACATCAGTCAGGACCCGAGGCTCTCCCGGACGCACCTCGTGATCGCGACCTCCATGGGCCAGCGCGGCGACGGTGAAGAGGCCCGCAGGGCCGGTATAGAAGCCTACCTGACAAAGCCCATACGCCAGGCGCAGCTCTACGATATGCTCTCGATAGTAATGGGCGCGGACGACGAGGAGCCTGGCGGCGCGCACGACACCCAGACCCTGGTGAGCGCCCACACCCTCAAGGAGGCCGAGGCCCACACCCGGTCCAGGCTCCTGCTGGCCGAGGACAACGAGGTTAACCAGAAGGTCGCCGTGCGCACCCTGGAGAGGCTCGGCTACCGGGTTGACGTGGCGGAGGACGGCGCAGAGGCCGTGGAGGCCGTCTCGCGTACCGACTACGCAGCCGTGGTGATGGACATACAGATGCCGAACCTGGACGGCTACGAGGCAACCGCCGAGATCCGGAGCCGGGAGAGTGAGTCCGGCGGACACGTGCCCATAATCGCCATGACCGCGAACGCCCTGCAAGGAGACCGGGCCAGGGCGCTCGAAGCGGGCATGGACGACTACATCTCAAAACCCGTCAAGGCCGGAGAGCTGGGAGAGGTGCTTTTGAACTGGGTATATGCAGAGGAATCCGCCGCCGTGGAAGGAGGCGAGGACTCCGCCCGAGAAAAGGGCTCCGCCTGTAAAAGCGGCGCTGACAGAGCAGATGAGGGTATTGCCAGGGCACTGGATCCCGCCGTTCTCGCCGGTCTCAGAGAGCTGGACGACGGAGGTGCAGCCGGTGAGCAGAGCCTGGTGGCCGAGCTCGCCGGCATGTTCCTCGACGACGCGGACTCCCGGATACACACCCTCCGTAGCGCCATGGACGAGGGGAGGGCGGAGCAGGTAAAGGAGGTTGCCCACGCGCTCAAGGGGAGTAGCGGCAACATGGGCGCCCACGACATGCAGGAGCTGTGCGCGGAGCTCCAAGAGGCCGGCGAATCCGGCGACCTCGCGGGCGCACCGGAGGCCTTGGAGGCGCTCGAAGCGGAGTTCGACCGGATACGCCCGGAGCTCACGCACCTGGCCCGGGAGGGCTAGCTTGCGGATACTGGTCGCCGAAGACGACGCCGTCTCGCTCCTCATCGTGCGGCGCGCCGTCGAGAAGCTGGGGCACGAGTGCCTGCCGGCGAAAAGCGGCGGAGAAGCCTGGCGCCTCTACCAGGAGAACCCGGACGTGGACGTAATCGTCAGCGACTGGATGATGCCGGACGTCGACGGCCTCGAGCTCTGCCGCCGGGTCCGGGCCGAGTCGGAGGAAAGGCAGAACAGGTACGCGTACTTCATCTTCCTTACGGCGCTCGGGGACAGGGAGGACCTACTGAGGGGCTTCGAGGCCGGAGCCGACGACTACCTCTCGAAGCCGCTCGACCGCGACGAGCTACAGGTGCGGCTCATCTCGGCCCGCCGGCTCACGGCCCTGCACCGGCAGCTCGCGGAGCAGAGGACGGAACTCGAGGAGCTCAACGCCAGGCTAGCGGATCAAGCCCGCACCGACCCCCTGACACATCTCGGCAACCGTCTACAGATGCGGGAAGACATCGAGGTCCTGCACGCCCGGACCGAGCGTTACGGGCACAGCTACTGCGCGATCCTCTGCGACGTGGACCACTTCAAGCTCTACAACGACACCTACGGCCACCTGGCCGGAGACGAGGCGCTCAGGCTGGTGGCGCGGACCGTGGCGCAAAACGTTCGCAGGGGCGATACGATCTACCGGTATGGCGGCGAGGAGTTCCTGGCCCTCCTCCCGGAACAGACGCTCGAAGCCTCAAAAAGGGCCGCCGAACGTATCCGGGGGTCGGTGGAGAGGCTCGGGATAACCCACGGGGCCAAAGAGCCCCCGGGCGTCCTCACGATAAGCGCGGGGGTCGCCGTGCTCGGGGGTGTGGAGCAGAGAGGCCCGTGCATGTCGGACGCCCTCCTGAAAGAGGCCGACGAAGCCCTCTACGAAGCGAAAGAGGCCGGGAGAAACCGGGTGATCTCCCGGTGCGACGGGGTCTGATCCGAGTCAGCCGTGAGAGCCGAACCCTATGCAACTTCGAGAAACTCCCGGCAGTTTTGAGCGAGCTTAGATAAGCTCCACCCCGGCGGCTCCGTTACCCTGATTACCTCAGCTGTACCACTCAGTTGCCCCGGGCGAGCGAGCCAAACTTGGTGTACTGCTCAAGCCAGGCGAGCTGGGCCTTGCCGGTGGGACCGTTACGGTGCTTACCCACGATCACCTCTGCGATGCCCTTGTCCTCGGAGTCGGGGTTGTAGTACTCGTCACGGTACAAGAACATCACCATGTCCGCGTCCTGCTCTATTGCGCCGGAATCACGCAGATCCGAGAGTAGCGGACGCTTGTCGTGGCGTTGCTCGACGGCACGCGAGAGCTGGGCGATGGCTATTACCGGGACGTTCAGGTCGCGGGCGAGGACCTTGAGTCCGCGGCTGATCTCGGCTATCTCCTGCTGGCGGCTCTCGTTGGTCTGGCCGACCATGAGCTGGAGGTAGTCTACGACCACCAGCGAGAGCGGTTTGTTATTCGAGTCGCCGTCCTCGGCCTGGGTGTTCAGGCGGCTGGCGAGACGGCGCACCTTGGCCCGCATCTCCATGAGAGACGTGCCGGCGGTGTCGTCTATCCAGATCGGGGCCCGGCTTACCTCCGCGACGCCGCGCACGAGCTTTGGCCAGTCCTCGGCCTTCACGTCGCCGCTCCTCAGCGCCTGCGTCGGTATCCGGGTGTACTGCGAGATGAGCCGCTGCACGAGCTGCTCCTTGCTCATCTCCAGAGAGAAGACCGCGACAGGCAGCCCGTCCACCCCGGCGGCCTGCCAGATGGCGTTAAGCGCGAATGCCGTCTTCCCCATAGCAGGCCTCGCTGCAAGAACTACCAGATCGCTCTTGTGAAAGCCGGTGGTCAGGCGGTCGAGGTCCTCGAAACCGGTCTCGACCCCCGTGACCTGTCCGTCGTGCTCGTAGAGATTCTGGATCATCTCCAGAGCCGTCGGCGCGAGCTCCGAGAGCGGGGAGAGCTGTTCCTTCATGGTCCGGTTGGAGATGCCGTAGATGAGTTGCTCGGCGGAGTCGAGGGCGCTGCCAACGTCGTCGGGCTCGTTGTAGGCGTCCTCGGTTATGCGCGACCCCGCGTCTATGACCGCCCGCAGGAGCGCCTTGCCGCGCACTATCTCGGCGTAACGGCTGGCGTTGGCGGCGGTCGGCACGCTCTCGACTATCTGGAACACGTAGGCCCGGCCGCCGATGCGGTCGTACTCGTCCATGCCCTTGAGCTCGTTGGTGAGCGTGAGCTGGTCTATGGGCTCGCCCCGCCCGTAGAGGGTCATCATGGCGCGGTAGATCACACGGTGCGTCTCGGAGTAGAAATCCTCCGCCGATATCCTCTCGCCGACCGTGGAGACGGCGCTCTCGCTCACGAGCATCGCGCCTATGACCGCGCGCTCGGCCTCCAGGTCGTGCGGCGGTACGCGCGACTCCAGGTTCTGGGCCGCGCCTCCCTGTACTCCCCTCATTCTCCCCCTGCGTTCCACCTTTCCAGAATGCAGCAAAAAGGGCCCCGGCACAAGAGCCAGGACCCCCTGAAACTAACCCTCTAGCTCAGGTTAGGGCGTGCCCTGAAGCCGAGCTAGAGCCCCGTTTTTAGAGCTTGGGGACGACTATGATCTTAACGGTGGCCTCGATGTCGCCGTGGACCTGGATCGGCACCTGATACGTTCCGAGGGCCCGGATCGGCTCGTCCATGCGGATCTTGCGCCGGTCCACGTGGATCTCCCGCGCCCGCTCGATGGAGGAGGCGATGTTGGCCGCCGTGACCGAGCCGAACAGGCGCTCGTCCTCGCCGGTGCGAGCCTCGATGGTGATAACGCTCTTGTTGAGGGTGGCGGCTATCTCCTCGGCGCGCTCGGCGGTGCGGCGCTCGCGCTCGGCGGTGGCCTCCATCTCGTGGCGGGCCTCCTCGAGCTTGCCGGCCGTGGCGACCTCGGCCAGGCCCCGGGGCACGAGAAAGTTCCGCACGTAGCCCTTGCTGAGGTCCACGATCTCGCCTTGCTGCCCGATCTTCTCTACGTCCTGCTTGAGTATTACCTGCATTCGCGCTCCCTGCTCTTAGTTGTGGCCGGAGCCTTTACCGGCCACGTAGGGCAGCAGCGCCATCTCGCGGGCCCGCTTGATGGCCGTGGCGGCCTCCCGCTGGTGCTGCGGACACAGCCCGGTGACGCGGCGGGCCCGGATCTTGCCCCGCTCGGAGATGAACCGCCGCAGCATGTTGTAATCCTTGTAGTCCACGTACGTGACGCCTTCCTGACAGAACACGCACGGCTTGCTCTTTACCGGACGGTCCTTGCGCGAACCGCCCCTGCCGCCGCCCTTGGGCGGCTTTCCAGATGGCTTACCGGCCACTATCTGACTCCTCTCGGATACTCTCTAGACTTCTCTGAACTGTCTGAAATGAAGCTGATGGGTGCGATGGACGCCGCAGGTGCTACGAGGTCTCCACGGACTCTACGGGCTCCGCGGCCGGGACCTCCTCCTCCGGGACCGGGACCTCCGAAGAGGCGCTGACCTCGCTCTGGGTCTCGGGACGATTGCCCGAAGCGTAGTCGTGCGGCAGCCTCACGATGACGTGCCGCAGCACGTCGTCGGAGACGCGCAGGATGCGCTTGAGCTCGGTCAGCGTGCGCTCCCCGGCGGTGAACTCCATGACCGAGTAGAAACCGTCCCTGCGGTTGTCTATCTCGTAGGCGAGCCGCCGCCGGCCCCACTGGTTTACGTCCTTTACCTCGCCACCCGTGCGCTCGATAACGGTCTGGAAACGCCCGAGCGTGTTCCCGACCTGCTCCTCGTCGAGCTCCGGTATGGCTATGAGCATGGCCTCGTAAGTCTCGATGCCTGCCTCCTCTGGTCTGTACAGCTCCCCGGCGTCCTGGCGGACCCGCGGGAGCAGGGGCAACTTCTGTAATTTTACCCGGCGCGTTTTCCACGTCCGCCAGCGCGGAGCGCGGTCGCGTGCTGGGAGCTTCAAGATTCTACCAGCGCGATACGGGCTTTACAAACGCTCACAATCGCCGGACACAGCATAAGCCGGGGCATGATCCTCCGGGACGGCGCGTACCCGAGACGGCTACGGTTTCCCGGACGGCTCCGGCCGAAGACGCTCGGGAGATCCACGATTGACGCCAAGAAGTATCCTACTCTTTCTACGTCATTTCCTACTACACGGGCCGACATGGACCACACTCCAGGGGGCCCCGGCAACTTCCAGTATCGAGAGACACTGGGGAGACACTGTAAGCTTCATTACCCGACCACCACGGCCCCGCTGCTAGCATCACTCGCGTATACTTAACGTACCTGTATCACCGGTGGCGCCAAACCGGGCGGCCTCCCGGTAGACGGGGCTGGGAGAGACGAGAAGTTGCGGACGGAGACATCCAGGAGAGTGGCTATAGTAGGCGCCGGAATGGGCGGTCTGGCGGCCGCGATCCGGCTTGCCTCCGCGGGCTTTGCCGTGGATGTCTTCGAGAAGAACGCCTCCGCCGGAGGGAGGATGAACCGCCTCGAAACCGACGGAGGCTTCACCTTCGACACCGGCCCCTCGCTGCTCTTGATGACAGACACCTACCGCAAGCTGTTCCGGGACGCCGGGCGGGATCTCTCGGACTACGTCGAGCTCCTGCCGCTGGACGGCGACTACCGGGTGGAGTTCGGCGACGGCGACTCGCTTACCATCCGCCGCACGCTCCCCGAGCTCATAAAGGAGCTAGAGCGCATAGAGCCCGGCGTTACCCCGCGCTTCTACCGATTCCTCGAAGACGCCTGCCACAAGTACCGCCTCGGGCGCTCGGAGTTCGTCGAGCGAGACTTCGACACCGCCGCCGACTTCTTCAGCCTCCGCAACCTCAAGCTCCTGTGGAAGACGCAGGCCACCCGCAACTACTACAAGAGCGTCTCGCGCTACTTCCACACCGAGAAACTGCGGCAGGCGTTCTCGCTGCAGACCATGTACCTCGGCCTCTCCCCCTTCGACGCCCCGGCGGTCTACTCGCTCCTGCCGTATACGGAGATGGCCGAGGACGGGCTGTGGTTCCCGCGCGGCGGCATGTACTCGCTGGTCCGGGCGTTCGAGCGGCTCGCCGGGGAGCTCGGGGTGGAGATCAACCTAGATTCCCCGGTCGAGGAGGTGGTGGTCGAGGGAGACCGGGTGCGCGGGGTCCGCGTCGGCGGCGAGACCCACCGCGCCGACGCGGTGCTCGCAAACGCAGACCTGCCCTACGTGTACCGCTCGCTCTTGCCGAAGGCCGCGGAGGGTGACTTCGCCCCGCCGCGCAAGAAGCGCCGGAGCCTGGAGTACACGGCGTCGGCATTCATGCTGTATCTGGGGATAGAAGGGGAGCTCGATCACCTCAAGCACCACAACTTCTTCCTCTCTAGTGAGTACCGGGAGAACTTCGAGGCCATCTTCGACGAGGGCCGGCTCCCCGAAGACCCGTCCTTCTACGCCGTGGTCCCCTCCCGCACCGAGCCCGGCATGGCCCCAGAGGGCTCGGACGCGCTCTTCGTGCTCGTGCCGGTGCCGCACCTCGGTGAAGCAAAGGGCGGAGGCGTGGACTGGGAGCGCGAAGGCCCCGCTTTCAAGGAGAAGATCTACGACCTCTTGGAGAGCCGCGCCGGAGTGGAGAACATCCGGGGGCGCATCCGGCACGAGACGGTAAAGACCCCGCGCGACTGGCTCTCGGACTACAACCTCGAAGAGGGCGCGGCCTTTGGGCTGGGGCACGGGATCTTCCAGGTCGGCTACTTCCGTCCCCCCATCTCCTCGCCGAGCATAGAGGGCATGTACTTCGTCGGGGCCAGCACCCGGCCCGGCACCGGCGTCCCGCTCGTCGTCATCGGCGCGGAGCTCGCCGCCGAGAGGATACGGCGCGAGGTCGGCGTCTCCCCCACGGGTTCCGGAGCCGGGTCTTGGTAATGCGTGTGGGTCCTTCAGGCGACGGCACACCGGGCGGCGAGCTCCTATCGCTGCCCGAGTGCTACGAGCGGTGCCGTCGGGTAGAGCGGTATCACAGCCGAACCTACTACTTCTCCACCCAGCTCTTCCCGCGCGAGGTGAGGCCCCACGTCCACGCCATCTACGCCTTCATGCGCGAGGCGGACGAGATCGTGGACGACCCCGGAGAGGCCAGCCTGGAAGAGCAACTCGCCGGGCTGGATGGCTTCGAGGCCGAAACGGTCGCAGCGATCTCCGGCGAGTCCGTGGCGAACCCCACGCTGCGGGCCTTCGCGAACACCGTCCGGCTGCACGGCATAGAGCTCGACACCGTAAACGCCTTTCTCGGGAGCATGAAGATGGACACCCGCGTGTTCCGCTACGAGACCTTTATGGATCTAAAAAGCTACACCTACGGCAGCGCCGCCGTAGTCGGGCTGATGATGTGCCGGATCATGGGCGTGACCGACGCCGCCGCCGACCCCCACGCCGAGGCCCTGGGCGAGGCCATGCAGCTCACGAACTTCCTGCGCGACGTGGGCGAGGACTGGGAGCGGGGCCGCGTATATCTGCCGCAGGAAGATCTGAAACACTTCGAGTACACGGAGAAGGATCTCGCGTCCGGCGTGATAGACGAGCGGTTCGCCAAGCTGATGCGGTTCGAGATCTCCCGCGCCAGACGCCTGTACGAGGATGCGGACCGGGGCCTCCACTACATCCCGCGCGGCCGGCGCTACCCCATAGCCGTCGCCCGCCGGCTCTACGCCGCGATACTGGACAGCATAGAGGCGAACGGCTACGACGTTTTCTCCGGCAAGGCCTCGACCTCGGCGGCGAAGAAGCTGGCCGTCGCCACCGGCTGCGCCGCCCGGGACCCGAAAGACCTCGTGGCCCGGAGCCGATCTCGCCGCGCCCCCGGTACCGCGATCCCGGCATAGCCCCGCACCGGAAAACAAATTGCAATCCGCACCCGATAATGTTCTAATATGCTTCGCTTAAAGTTGCCGGGCGATCAACCGGAGGCCGTTGAACCGGCCGACCGCGTCCGGGGCGCTCATCGAGAGCGGTGGAGGGACTGGCCCTGTGAAACCGCGACGGCCGGCGAGTCAGATGCTTAAGAATGATTTGCATCATGACCCGCGCCAGGTGCCAATTCCTGCGGAGCGTGCTCCGAGAGATGGGCGGGAAGCGAGAAGAGTCGCGTCTCCGCCCCTGTCAGGATCACGTAACCGAGCGCCGGGAACCATACGGTTAAGGAGAGGTGCATACTTTTGCAACTTGACCTGAAAGAGATGCTGGATGGCAGGGTCCTCATAGGGGACGGCGCCATGGGCACCGTAATGCAGGAGCGCGGCGTCGGACCCGGCGCGCCGTACGTACGCGCCAACCTCACCCACCCCGAGGCGGTTATCGGGATACACGAGGAGTACCTCCGTGCCGGCTCCAGGATCATCGAGACCAACACCTTCGCCGCGAACCGGATCAAGCTCGCCGATCACGGCCTCGAGGACCGGGTACGCGAGCTGAACGTCGAGGGGGCAAGGCTCGCCAAAAAGGCCGTCGAGAATGCCGGGCTAACCGGTAGAGCAGGCTCCAAAGGCTCAAGAGGTTCAGGGGATTCAGGAGGTTCGGAGCGCGCCATCGTTGCCGGCGCGATAGGCCCGACCGGCCAGCCACTCGTGCCCATAGGCTCTATCGAGTACGAGGAGGCCAGAGAGATCTTCCGGGAGGCGGCGGACGCGCTCATAGAGGGCGGGGCGGACGCGCTGCTGCTGGAGACCTTCACCGACATGGATGAGCTCAGGCTCGCCTACGAGGTCGCGAGCGCCTTCGACGTGCCGGTGCTGGCGTACAAGAGCTTTATCGAGGACGGCGAGAGGCTCGGCAACGGCTTGCCCGTCAAGGTTGCCCGGGAGGTATCTGACTGGGGCGCGGCGCTCGTGGGCACCAACTGCACCGTCGGGCCGCAGCGGATGGTCTCGATAGTCGAGCAGATGGCGTCCCAGATCGGCCCCGTCGCCGCCCTCCCCACTCCGGGCCTGCCGCAGCTCATAGACGGCGTCGTGCGCTACAGCCAGGACGCCGACCACTTCGCGGAGTACGGCGTGAAGCTCGCCGAGAGCGGGGCGCGCCTCATAGGCGGCTGCTGCGGCACCACCCCGGATCACGTCCGCGCGCTGGCCCAGCGCCTGGAGGACTTCGAGCCGCCGCGGGAGATCGAGACCAACGGCTCCGTCGCCGCGGCGGTCGCCGCCGCCGACGAGGCCGAGGTGACCGGCCCCAGGGAGCCGGTCACCGACTTCTGGCAGCGCCTCAAGGAAGGCTGGGCGACGACGGTAGAGGTGGACCTGCCGCGCGGCAACGACATCTCGGAGGTTATAGAGGCGGCCCGCAAGCTCAAGGAGCGCGGCGTCCACGCCATAGACATCTCCGACGGCGCGCGGGCGCGGCTCAGGATGCACCCGGTCACGGTGGGGCGGCTCATCCAGGAGGAGGTCGGCATCGAGGTCGTCTCCCACATCTCCACCCGCGACCGCAACATCATAGGGTTGCAGGCGGATCTCCTCTCGGCGCACGCCCTCGGGGTCCACAACATCCTCGCCGTCACCGGCGACCCGGCTCAGATCGGGGACTTCCCCGAGGCCACCTCGGTCTTCGACACCGACTCCGTCGGGCTCGTGCACGCGATGAGCAAGATGAACCGGGGCGAGGACCTCGCGGGCAACCCGATAGGAGAGCCGCCCGGCTTTCTCATCGGCGCGTCGTTCAACCCCACCGCCGAGGACATGGGCTATGAGTTGGACAAGATCAAACGCAAGATAGACGCCGGGACCCACGCCTTCTGGACCCAGCCCATCTTCGAGATAGAGTCGCTCGAACGCGCCCTGGAGCACTTCGGAGATTTGGAGCTCAAGATCATCCTCGGCCTCATGCCCCTGCGCACCGCGCGGCAGGCGGAGTTCATGGAGCGCGAGGTGCCGGGGATAAACGTACCGGAGCACGTGCGCGAGACGATCTCCGGGCTCCCCAAAGAGGACGTGCCGAAGTACGGCGTCGAGCTGGCGCAGGACATCCTCGCTAGGGCCCGCCCGCTAATAGACGGGGCGTACATAATGCCCCCCGCGAGCGCGCCGGAGCTTGCAGGGGACGTGCTGGAGGCCGTGGAGGGCGTCGGAAACCGGGAGCACTAGAGCCCTACTAGTTCCCACCAGGCCCCACGCGGCCCGGACGCCGAGAGGAGGATGGCGCGTGATCGAGGTTTCAGGCAGAGTCGGAGAGAGCCGCGAGGTACCGCCCTCACACCCGGCGGTATCCTGTAAGAGGCCCGGCCACATGGCCGAGGGCGCGAGGCTCGCCGGAGGGATATAGCGGTCCCTGTGGAGTGAGACGCCAGGCGGCAGGACACGCTAATAAACAGGGAAGGTGTACGGCACCAGATGGTACTCAAGAGCACGGACAAACAGGACAGGGCGGAGAGAAACGATAGGTTCCGGGAGCAGCTAAAGCAGCGCATCCTGCTGCTCGACTGCGCAATGGGAACCATGATCCAGGGCTACGAGCTCGCCGACGAGGACTACCGGGGAGAGCGTTTCGCCGAGCATCCCGGCGAGCTTAAGGGCAACAACGACCTCCTCTCCATCACCCGGCCAGACACCATCCGCGAGATCCACGACGCCGTCCTCGACGTCGGCGCGGACATAGTGGAGACCAACACCTTCTCCTCCACCTCCATCGCCCAGGCCGACTACAAGATGGAGGATCTGGCCTACGAGCTCAACTACGAGGCCGCAAAGGTGGCCCGCGAGGCCGCCGACGCCTACTCTGAACAGACACCGGACCGTCCGCGCTTCGTCGCCGGTGCGATAGGCCCGACCAACCGAACCGCCTCCATCTCACCCGACGTGAACGACCCCGGCAAGCGCAACACCGACTTCGACACGCTTTCGGAGGCCTACAAGGAGGCCGCAAAGGGCCTCGTAGAGGGCGGCGCGGACCTCCTCCTCATAGAGACCATCTTCGACACCCTGAACGCCAAGGCCGCGATCTTCGGTATCCAGGAGTATCTCGAAGAGGAGGACCTGGACGTGCCACTCATGATCTCCGGCACCATCACCGACGCCTCGGGGCGTACCCTCTCGGGCCAGGTGACGGAGGCGTTCTGGAACTCCGTCCGCCACGCGAACCCGATAAGCATCGGCCTCAACTGCGCGCTCGGCGCCAAGGAGCTGCGGCAGTACATGGAGGAGCTCTCTGGCCTCGCCGACACCAACGTCAGCGCCCACCCAAACGCCGGCCTGCCGAACGAGTTCGGCGAGTACGACGAGAGCCCCGAGGAGATGGCGGCCGAGATCGGGGACTGGGCCGCCAACGGCTGGCTGAACATCGTCGGCGGCTGCTGCGGCACCACGCCCGAGCACATAAAGGCGATAGCCGAGGCTGTCAGCGACCATCCGCCGCGTGAGATCCCTGAGAAAGAGCCCCTGATGCGGCTCTCGGGCCTCGAACCGGCGAACATCGGGCCGGACTCCATGTTCGTCAACGTCGGCGAGCGCACCAACGTCACCGGCTCCCGGCGGTTCAGAAGCCTCATAGAGGAAGGCGACTACGAGACCGCGCTCGACGTGGCCCGCGCCCAGGTGGAGAACGGCGCGCAGGTCATAGACATCAACATGGACGAGGGGATGCTCGAAAGCCAGGAGGCGATGGAGAACTTCCTGAACCTCGTCGCCGGCGAGCCGGACATATCCAGGGTCCCGATCATGCTCGACTCCTCGAAGTGGGAGATCATGGAGGCCGGCCTAAAGCGGGTGCAGGGCAAGTCCATCGTCAACTCCATCAGCCTCAAGGAGGGCGAGGAGAACTTCATCGAGCAGGCGAAGCTCCTCCGCCGCTACGGCGCGGCGGTCATAGTCATGGCCTTCGACGAGGAAGGACAGGCCGACACCAAGAAGCGGAAGGTCGAGATCTCCCGGCGCGCCTATAACGTGCTCACCGAGAAGGTCGGGTTCCCCGCCGAGGACATCGTCTTCGACCCGAACGTGTTCGCCATAGCAACCGGCATAGACGAGCACAACAATTACGGCGTGGACTACATAGAGGGCGTGCGGGAAATCCACCAGAGTCTCCCCCACGCAAAGACCTCCGGCGGCATCTCCAACGTCTCGTTCTCCTTCCGGGGCAACGAGCCTGTCAGGGAAGCCATACACGCTGTATTTCTGTATCACGCCACCAAAGCAGGGCTTACGATGGGCATCGTGAACGCCGGCCAGCTCGGCGTGTACGACGATATAGACCCGGAGCTGAAGGAAGCCGTCGAAGACGTGGTCCTGAACCGCCACGCGGACGCCACGGAGAACCTGCTGGAGCTCGCGGAGAAGTACCGCGACCAGGAGAGCGGCGGCGGCCAGGAGAAGGACCTCGCCTGGCGCGAGTGGCCGGTCGAGAAGCGCCTGGAGCACTCGCTGGTAAAGGGCATCGCCGAGTACGCCGAGGAGGACGCCGAGGAGGCGCGGCTGGAGTTCGACCACCCGATACAGGTCATCGAGGGTCCACTGATGGATGGGATGAACGTCGTCGGAGACCTGTTCGGCGAGGGCAAGATGTTCCTGCCCCAGGTCGTGAAGAGCGCCCGCGTGATGAAGCGGGCCGTCGCCCACCTAATCCCGTACATCGAGGCCGAGAAAGGCGAAGGCCAGCAGACCGCCGGAACGGTAATAATGGCGACGGTAAAGGGCGACGTCCACGACATCGGCAAGAATATCGTCGGTGTCGTATTACAATGTAACAACTTCGAGGTTATCGACCTCGGGGTGATGATCCCGGCACAGCAGATCCTGGAGGCCGCCAAGGAGCACGACGCGGACGTTATTGGGCTCTCGGGCCTTATTACTCCTTCTCTGGACGAGATGGTCCACAACGCAAAGGAGATGCAGCGCGAGGGCTTCGACGTCCCGCTGCTCATCGGCGGCGCGACCACCTCCCAGACCCACACGGCGGTCAAGATAGCCCCCGGCTACGACAACCCCACGATCCACGTAAAAGACGCCTCGCGTGCCGTCGGGGTGGTGCAGAACCTCATCACCGAGGAGAAGCGCGAAGGCTACGCCAAGCAGATAGCCGACGAGCACGAGAAGCTGCGCGAGCGGCACGCTGGCAAGCGTTCGCGGGCGAAGATAGCCCCCATCGAGAAGGCTCGGGAGAACCGCACCCCCATCGAGTGGGAAGGCTACGAGCCGCCCCGGCCGAACGTCCTCGGCGCGCAGGTGATCGAGGACTACCCGCTGGAGGAGATCGCCCGCTACATAGACTGGACCCCGTTCTTCCACTCCTGGCAGATGAAGGGGAGCTATCCCAAGATCTTCGACGACGAGGAGAAGGGCGAGGAGGCGCGCAAGCTCTTCGACGACGCCCAGACGCTCCTGAAGCGCATCATAGACGAGAAGTGGCTGACCGCCCGCGCGGTCTGCGGCATCTACCCGGCGAACACCCTGCCAAACGACGACGTCGAGCTGTACACCGACGAGTCGCGGCAGGAGGTGCTAAAGACCTTCCACTTCATCCGGCAGCAGACCCAGCGTTCGGAGGGCAAGTACAATCGTTCGCTCTGCGACTTCGTCGCGCCAAAGGAGACCGGCGTCGAGGACTACATGGGCTTCTTCGCCGTGACCGCGCTCGGGGCCGAGGAGGCGGCGCGCAAGTTCGAGCACGAGGAGAACGACGTGTACTCCTCGATCATGGTCAAGGCGCTCGCCGACCGCTTCGCCGAGTCCTTCGCCGAGCTGTTGCACGAGAAGGTCCGTAAGGAGTTCTGGGGCTACGCCGCCGACGAGGCGCTCGACACGAACGACCTCATAAAGGAACGTTACCAGGGCATCCGCCCCGCGCCCGGCTACCCGGCCTGCCCGGAGCACACGGAGAAGCGCATCCTGTGGGAGCTCCTGGACGTGGAGGAGAACGCCGGCATCACGCTCACGGAGAGCTGCGCCATGTACCCGGCGTCGGCGGTCAGCGGCTTCTACTTCGCCCACCCGGAGTCCGACTACTTCGGCGTCAACTCTATCGGCCGGGATCAGACCGAGGAGTACGCGGAGCGCAAGGGCATGGAGGTTGGTGAGGCCGAGCGGTGGCTCTCCCCCATCCTCTCCTACGATACGGAAGGATAACTTCCCGCAGCGGAGACTCTCCACAAAGCCCTGCTACGGAGGTTCGCCGGCGGGCTGGTTGTGAGGTTGTGAGGAGCCCGTTTCGGATAGTAGGGTAGTCAAAAGTTCCGGCTGAAGGGAGGCTACGCCATGGCTTTGGATTTCGAGGACAAGGTTGCGCTCGTAACCGGCGGCGGCTCGGGCATAGGCCGCGCGACCGCGTTGGAGTTCGCCAGAAACGGCGCCAGGGTCGTCGTTAGCGACCTCGACGAGGGCGGTGGGGACCAGACCGTATCCTCGATCCAGGAGGCCGGCGGCGAAGCCACTTTCATGAAGGCGGACGTCTCCAAGGAAGACGAGGTCCGCTCCCTGATACATGGGGTCGTGGAGGCCTACGGCAGGCTCGACTGCGCCCACAACAACGCCGGTATCCTGGGGCGTTTCGTGCCGACGGCGGACTACGACGTTAGCGTGTTCGACCAGACCATCGCCGTGAACCTACGGGGCGTCTTCCTGTGCATGAAGTACGAGATCCCGGTCATGGTCGGACAGGGTGGCGGCGCGATCGTCAACTCCTCGTCGGCGGCCGGGCTGCAGGCCCAGGCGGGTGCCATCGGCTACGTCGCCAGCAAGCACGCCGTTGCGGGCATGACGAAGACAGCAGCCGTCGAGTACGCCCAGGTCGGGGTCAGGATCAACGCCGTCAACCCCGGAGGCGTAAACACGGCGATGGTCGCGGGGCTGGCCGCAGACGTGCCCCAGGACGCGCAAGATGCGCCAAACGCCCACCCGATAGGCCGCTCTGCGGAGCCCGAGGAGATAGCCCGGGCCGTGGTGTGGCTGTGCTCGGGAGAGCCGAGCTTCGTCGTGGGCCACAACCTCACCATAGACGGCGGCCTGACGGTACAGTAAGGCCCGGCGGCTGGCCACATCGTGACCGGGCGCGCCATGGGATTCGGCCGGTAGCGGGCGGGCTAGCCGGAGCGTCCCTGCTACTCGATGCTACCTGGCGCTACTCGAACCGGACTTCCTCGAAACCCAGGGACAGGACGAAGGCGCGGAGGCTGGCCTCGGCGTTGTCTTCCGCCTGATCCAGGATGCCGTTATCGCGGGCGGAGCCCTCTAGCCGCCGCACCGCCTCCCGGCGGGCCTCCGTCTCCAGCTCTTCGTCGGCGCTGAAGTCGAGCAGGCCCTGATCCCGATCGTAGACCCGGGTCTCGTCTTCGTCTAGCGCCGCAGAGAGTATCTCGGGCTCGGGGAGGTCTATCGTTACCCGGCCGTCTTCCGCGCCCACGTCGCCCTGGCCTAACCGGCCGAGGTCCACGCCCGCGCGCACCTCCCCGACCGCGATGAGCACGACGCTCTCGCCCCGGAGGTTGTCGAAGAGCTCGGGACCGAGACCGAACCCGCCGCTCTCTTCCGTAACGGGCACCGACTCCCTCCACCGCACACTGGAGAGCTCGTTGAGCTTCCGTACCTCCTGGACCGACACCTCCTCTTCCCCGATACCGGGCAGGCTCCCGGTGAAGAAGGCTACACCAAGCCCCCCGGCGATCCCCACCGCAAGAAACAGTGCGGCCAGTAGCAGTGTGCCCGCGCCTCTGTTGTGCAATACCCGCTCCTCGTGGCCGGCCCGCCTCTACACTACGCCTGCGTTACGCCTGTATGTTCGTCTGGTACCAGCGCGTGGCCGCGCCGAGCCCCCCGGCTTCCGGGAACGTCTCGCCTTTTGCGAGCTGGACCCTTACGGGCGCGTGCATGGTCCCCAAGTCGCAGATGTAGGTGTTGGTTACCGGGGCCTGCTCACCCGCCTCGAAGACGGGCCCGTAATGCCGGTAGCGGTCCAGTATCTCCTGTGTGGTCCGTGCGTCAGCGGACATTCTCGCCTCTCCAAAGGTGTTTTCTTGCCTGATCTGGCCAAATTTCCCGGGTGGATTGTAGCTTATATCCCGGCGGCTCCGGGGACCGTACCGTAGCGGCCTCTCTAGAGAGCATCCGCGAAAACGGGAGCCGTGAGCATCCAGACCCGGCCGGAGCCGCCGGGTCTCCTTTCCGGAAGCTTTTCACGCTCCGGAGGCCGCAGGCTGGATGCTGGTAGACTATGGTAGTCGCTGGTGGGGTGGTCGCCGGGTTAAAGTCCCGTCCCGGAGCAGCCGATAACCTCTTATACCATGCGGGATGCGAGGGACACTAAGAATATGCAGGACACGGGGCCGGGCACTATACACGGGGTATACCCAGCCCTGGTTAGGGTTCTAGGACCGATCGGGAGAGGCCGGTGCAAAAGACTCACGCAGATCTGGCTGGCGCGCTAGAGGGAGCCACCGACGCCTTCTTTATTCTTGACGGCGGTTGGCGTTTTACCTACCTGAACTCCAGGGCGGAGCGGGTCCTGGACCGGCGAAGCGAGCGCCTCCTCGGTGAGGACCTCCGGGAGGCATTGTCCGAGTCGGTGACGTTTACGCTGCGCAAGGAGCTTGGCCGGGCGGTCGAGGAAAGGGACCTGGCCGGGTTCCGGTGGTATCACCCGGAGCTCGACAGATGGTTCGAGGTTCGGGCCAATCCGCTGGAGAGCGGCGTTTTGGTCTGTCTCCGAGACACCGACGAGAGCCGCGAGGGCTGGCTCGGAATAGTAGAGAGAGCCCTCGAAGCCTCTGCCGCCGGCGCCCTCATAACTGACGCCACGCAGCCGCACGACCCAATCATCTACGCCAACCGCGCCCTGCAGCGGATGACGGGCTACACCGAAGGGGAGATGATCGGGTACAACTGCCGCTTCCTGCAGGGGACGGACCGGGACCAGCCCGAGTTGAGAGGGCTGCGGAAAGCCGTCCGCTTCGGGGAGGACTGTACGTGCATCCTGCGCAACTACCGCAAGGACGGCACGTTATTCTACAACGAGCTGTATGTCTCACCCGTAAGCGACGAAAACGGGAACGTCACCCACTACCTCGGCATCCAGAATGACGTGACGGACCGCGTACTCGCGAGCGAGCGGGACGAGGAAACCCTCAGACAGCAGGCGGCCGCCATGCAGAGCTCGATGGACGGCATCGGTATCTCCGGCCCCGACGGCAGGCTCGGGCACCTAAATCAGGCCCACGCCGACCTCTACGGCTACGCAAACCCCGACGAGATGGTCGGCATGGGCTGGCGAGAGCTGTACGGCGAGGATCAGGTCTCCCGGTTCGAGCGCGACGTCGTCCCAGACCTCGTGAACGAGGGGCACTGGCGTGGAGAGGCCGCCGGCGTGAGAAAGGACGGGAGCGAGTTTCCGCAGGAGCTGTCCCTGAGCGTCCTCGAGGACGGCGGGACGGTCTGCGTGGTCCGGGACATCAGTGAGCGCAGGCGCGGCGAGGAGGCGAGCCGGCTGCTGTCCTCTATAGTCGAGCACTCCGAGGAGGCCATAGTCGCCAACACCCTGGACGGGACCATCACGAGCTGGAACCCCGCCGCGGAGAGGCTCTTCGGCTACACCGCAGAGGAGATGGTCGGCGAGTCCGTCGGCATCCTCAACCCCCGTGAGAAGCCGAATGAGAACCTGGAGAAGATAAAGAGTATGGGCCGCACCGGGGCCCCCAACCGGCAGGAAACCGTGCGCGTGGCGAAGAGCGGGGAACGGATGGAGGTATCGGTTACGAGTTCGCCCGTCCGGGACGCGGCGGGCAGCGTCACCGGCACCTCGGCAATCTTCAAGGACATCTCGCGCAGCAAGGCCGCCGAGCGCGCCCTGACCGAGAGCGAGGAACGTTACCGGGCGATCGTCGAGGACCAGACGGAGATGATCTGCCGCTTCTCGCCGGACCGGACGCTCACGTTCGTCAACGAGTCCTACTGCAGACACTTCGGCCTCGAACGAGAAGAGCTACTCGGAGAGAGCTTCATGTCACAGATCCCGGAGGAAGAGCGCCGGGCCCTGGAGGAGCACCTCTTTAGTCTGACTCGCGAGAGCCCGGCGAGGTCCGTCGAGCACCGGATAACGACCGCCGGGGGCGAGGTGCGCTGGCACCAGTGGACGGACAGGGCCCTGTTCGACGAGCGGGGAGAGCTGACGGGCTACCAGTCCGTGGGCCGCGACATCACCGAGCGCAAGGAGGCCGAGGAGGCCTTACACCGGGAGCGCAATCTGCTGCGCACCGTCATAGACTCCACCCGCGACTTCATCTTCGTCAAGGACACCGAGCACCGCTTCCGCCTCAGCAACGCGGCCCACCAGAGCGTTATGGGCGCGGGCTCCCAGGAGGAGCTCCTTCTGGGCAAGACCAACGCCGACTACTGGGGAGAAAAAGCGGCGGCCCCCTTCCACGCCGACGACCGGCGGGTGCTAGATCATGGGGAGTTCATCGCGGACCGGGAGGAGAAGGTCTACGGAGCCTCCGGCGAGGAGTTGTGGCTCTCGACCACGAAAGCGCCCCTGCAGGCTTCCGGCGGCGGCATAGAGGGTCTGGTGGCCGTGAGCCGGGACATCACCGAGCGCCGCCGAGAGCAGCACGAGCTCTCCATCACCGCCGCCCGGCTCACCACGCTGATACAGAACATGCCCTCCGGCATTCTGGTCGAGGATGAGGAGAGGAATATCCGGCGCGCGAACGCCGCGATCACCCGGATGTTCGAGATGGAGGCCACGGCGGAAGAGCTCACGAGGGATGACTGCAACACCGCCGCCCGGGACGTGATGAACCTGCTCGCGGATCCGGAAGGCTTCGTGGCGCGCATAGAGGAGATCCTGGCCAGCGGCCGGGCCGTGACGGGAGAGGAGGTCCTGCTCGCCGACGGGCGGGTCTACGAACGGGACTACGTCCCCGTCTACGTCCGGGGCGAGTACCGGGGCCACATGTGGCACTATCGGGATCTCACCTCCCACAAACGGGCGGAGGAGAGGCTAAGAGAGAGCCAGGGGCGTTTCCGGGCGCTCTTCGACCAGACGGCGGTAGGGGTGTGCGTCGCGGACCTGGACCGCCGCCTACTGGAGACCAACGAGGCCTACCAGAAGATAACCGGCTACAGCGGGGAGGAGCTCATGGGCATGTCCACCCTGGAGCTCACCCACCCGGAAGACCGAGCTGCCGATACCGGGGTAAGCAGGACCTTCGTATCCGACCACACCGACAGCTACCGGAGGTCCAAACGTTACATCCGCAAGGATGGCGCGGTGATCTGGGCAGAGGCGACGAGCTCATTGGTGCGGGACGAGCAGGGCCAGCCCAGGTTCATAATGGGTATCGTGGAGGACGTCACCGAGCGCAGAAAGGCTCAACTGGATCTGGCGGAGAGCGAGCGCCTCCTGAGGACCGTAACCAGCGGCGCGCCGGTCATCCTATTCGCGACGGACCCGGAAGGGGTGATCACACTCTCCGAAGGCAAGGGGCTGGATCTCGTCGGCCGGAGCCCGAGCGAAGATGTCGGGGAGTCGGTCTTCGAGACGTACGGGGATCTGCCGGAGATCGTGGACAACGTATGCCGGGCGCTGAACGGGCAGGAGGTGGCGGCTACCGTGGAGGTGGGAGGCCTGGCCTTCGAGACCCGCTACTCGCCCATACGCGACAGAGAAGGGGAAGTCACGGGCTCCATCGGGGTGGCGACCGACGTCTCCGCCCGGCGGGAGCTCGAGAAGGAGCTCGAGCACCGGGCCTTCCACGACACCCTGACCGGGCTGCCGAATCGGGATCTATTCATGGAACGGCTGGAGCGCGCCCTGGCCCGGAACCTGCGGAACAAGCAGCACGTGGCGGTGCTTTTCCTGGACCTCGACGACTTCAAGCACGTAAACGACTCGCTGGGCCACACGGCGGGCGACCGCCTGCTGATCGAGGCCGGACAGCGTATCCAGGCGTGTCTGAGAGACGAGGACACCGTTGCGCGCCTCGGCGGCGACGAGTTTGCCGTGCTCATGGAGGAGGTTCTGGAGCCGGAATCCACGGCGCGGGTGGCCGAGCGCATCGCGGCGGAGATACGCCGGCCCATCACCCTGGCCGAGTGCCCCGACAGCCCCACGGAGGGTCCAGAGGTGATAGGCACCCTGAGCCTGGGCATAGCCCTGAGCGGTCCGGAGGATAAACCGGTGGGCGCGGAGGAGCTTTTACAGATGGCGGACGCCGCCCTGTACACGGCCAAGGACACCGGCAAGGACCACCACGAAGTGTTCCGCCAGGAGATGAAGGATCGCTCCGCCGAGGTGCTAAAGACCGGCAGAGACCTGCGCCTGGCGCTGGAACGCGAAGAGTTCATCCTGTACTACCAGCCCAAGATCGACCTCTCCACGGGCACGGTGTCCGGGGTAGAGGCGCTCCTCCGCTGGGAGCACCCGGAGCGCGGCCTGGTCCCCCCCGACGAGTTCATCCCGCACGCCGAGGATAACGGGCTGATAATACCCCTCGGCCGTTGGGTCCTGCGGGAGGCCTGCCGGCAGGCGAAAGAGTGGCAGGACCTCGGGCGCACAGCCTCGGAGGGCACAGCCTCTGGGGCCCCTTCCCCTGCGCCCCTCAAGGTCAACGTCAACGTGTCCGCCCGCCAGCTCCGGTCACCGGGCTTCCCGGCGGACGTGGCGGCGGCGCTTTCGGAGACGGGGATAGAACCTTCCAGCCTGGTGCTGGAGATCACGGAAGGCGTGCTATTCCAGCAGGACAGTCACGGCGCCTCCGTCCTGCGCGAGCTCAGGGAGCTCGGTGTGTGGCTCGCGATAGACGATTTCGGGTCCGGCTACTCCTCGCTATCCTACCTGAAGAACCTGGCGGTGGACGTACTGAAGATAGACCGTTCCCTGGTCTCCGGCATGGGCGACGATCCCGCCAGTTACGCCATAGTCTCCGCCGCCGTCGCCGTCGCGCACGCCCTCGGCCTGCTGGCGGTAGCCGAAGGCGTCGAGGAGGAGTCCGAGCTCGACGAGCTGCTCAGGCTCGGCTGCGACTTCGGCCAGGGCTACTACTGGTCCAGCCCCAGGCCCGCCGACGAGATCACGGCCTTCCTGTAGCCCCTGTAACCTCTGTAGTTCCTGTAGCAGCGTAACGGCCGGCTCTCGTGAACTCGTGAAGAGGCGCCGGCCGCTGAAGACTCGGGGTAGCTGGATTAACGCTCTGCTACGTCTACCACGGCTACAGCGTTACCGAGCGGGCCTCCGTGAAGCCCGGGATCTCCAGTAGCTGCTGTAGCACCTCATCCGGGACCTCCTCGTCCACCGTCACGGCCATCGCCGCGCCGGAGTTGGGCTCGTCGCGGCCCACGGCCATGTTACCGATGTTCAGGCCGGCCTCGCCGAGGACAGATCCGATGCGCCCGATCATGCCGGGCATGTCCTTGTTGCGGATGAACAGCATGTGCTTCTCCGGGGTGATGTCCAGGGTGAAGCCCATCGCGCCTATCAGACGCGGCCGCATCCCGGTGCCGATGAGCGTCCCGCTTACGGCGTGCTCGCCGTCACGGGTCTGCATCCTGAGCGTCACGAGGCTCGTGTAAGCCCCGTCCTCGGGCACGCGCGAGGTCTCGACCTTCAGGCCCCTCTCGCGGGCGAGCGCCGGGGTGTTCACGAAGTTCAGGGGCTCGTGCACCATCGGCGCGAGCAGCCCCTTCTGCGCCGAGACGTCCAAAAGCCGAGTGTCGAACTCTGCGACCTCGCCGCGGTACTCTACCTTGAGCGTCTCACCCGGACGGTCCGAGAGGCCGTACAGGAGCTTGCCGAGCGACTCGCACAGCTCGGAAAAACGCCCGACGAACTCCGCCCCCTCGCCCTCCGGTACCGGGGCGTTTATGGCGTGCATCGGCACCTCGCCCCGGAGCGCGAACGCGACCTGCTCGGCGGCGGTCACCCCGGCCCTATCCTGGGCTTCCACGGTGCTCGCGCCGAGGTGGGGCGTGACGACCGTGTTCGGGAGCGAGAACAGCGGCGAGCCGGTGTTCGGCTCCTCGGCGTACACGTCGAGGGCGGCCCCGCCGATGGTCCCCTCCTTGAGGGCGTTGTAGAGGTCGGTCTCGTTTACGATGCCGCCACGGGCGACGTTTATGAGGTAGGCCGAGGGCTTCATCCGCCCGAGCGCGGCGGAATCTATCATGCCCGTCGTCTGCGGCGTGCGCGGCACGTGCAGCGAGATGAAGTCGGCGTTTTCCAGCACCTCCTCGACAGATTCGGCGCGGTGGACGCCCATCTGCCGGATCTTCTCGTCCGAGATGTACGGGTCGTAGGCGAGTACCTTCATCCTCATGCCCAGGGCACCCCGGGCGACTATGGCCCCGACGTGCCCGAGCCCGACGAGCCCGAGCGTCTTCTCCGCGACCTCCACACCCTTGAACTCGCCGCGCTTCCACTTACCTTCACGCAGAGAGGCGTCCGCCGCCGGGATGTGGCGCGCGGCGGCCAGCATCAAGCCCAGGGTGTGCTCGGCGGCGGCGATGGTGTTGGACTCCGGGGCGTTCGCCACGAGGATGCCGCGTTTGGAGGCGGCCTCGATATCTATGTTGTCCACCCCGATACCTGCGCGCCCGATGGCCTTCATGTTGTCGGCGCGCCCGATCACGTCCGCCGTCACCTGGGTCGCGCTGCGGATTATGAGGCCGTCGTACTCGCCTATCCTCTCCAGAAGCTCCTCGTCGGAGAGGTCGAGCAGCACGTCGACGTCGAAGTCCTCTTTTAGCAGCTCGACGCCGCTCTCGGCGAGCTTCTCGGTGATCAGGACCTTCAAGCGGTCACCCCGCTCTCCGAGAAGACGCGCTGGGCCGCGCCCACACCCTTGCCGAGCTCGACGGGATGGCCCTGAGCTTCGAGCGCGAGCTCGGTGGCGGCCATCGTGGAGATGATGTCGTAGGCGTCGAAGTAGCCGCAGTGCCCGACGCGCAGTATCCGGCCCGCGTACTCGGCCTGTCCGCCCTGGATCTGGACGCCGTGATCCTCGAATATGGACCGCACCAGCGCCTTGCCGTCCAGCCCCTCCGGGACCCACGCGGCGGTGACCGCCGTGTTCAGCTCCTCGTCCGGCCCGAAGAGCGTGAGACCCATGCCCTTGATGCCCTCCCGCGCCGCGCGCCCGAGCATCCGGTGCCGCTCGAACACGTTCTCCACACCCTCCTCGAGGATCTGACCCAGCGCGTAGTCCAGCTGCATTATGAGGCTGACCGCCGGGGTGAACGCCGTCTGCGGCGGGCTCTTGTCGTAGGCCTGCTTCGCGGCGGTAAAGTCGAAGTAGAAACGCGGCATGGTGGACTCCGCGTGATACTCCCACGCCTTCTCCGAGACGCTCACGAAGCCGAGCCCCGGCGGCGTCATCAGGGCCTTCTGGCTCCCGGCGACGACCACGTCAACGCCCCACTCATCCGTGCGCAGCTCGCAGGCCCCGAGCCCGGAGACGGCGTCCACGACGGTCAGCGTGTCGCTCGTGGCGGCGGCGAAGCCCTCGATGTCGTTGACTGTGCCGGTCGAGGTCTCCGACAGGACGCACATGGCGGCCTTGATCCCGGGGTCGCCCGCGAGCGCCCGGCGCACGTCCTCGTTATCGGCCTTCTCGCCCCACTCGTACTTGAGCTCCGTGACCTCCAGGCCGAACGCCCGGCTCATCTTGACCCAGCGGTTACCGAAGTTGCCGTTGTTCACGACGAGCACCTTGTCGCCGGGCGAGAACAGGTTCACCAGCGCGCCCTCGAAGGCCCCGGTCCCGCTAGCCGGGTAGGTGAAGATGTCGTTCCCGGTCAGGAACACCTTCTTCAGGTTCTCGTTCACCCGGGTAAACACCTCGCCAAACTCCGGCGTGCGGTGGTGGATTATGGGCAGCGCGCCAGCGGCCGAGACCTCGGGCGGTATCGGCGTCGGTCCGGGCGACATTAGACGATACTTGTTCATCATGCGTGCTAATTGCTCCCTCTGTAGACTCTGTGGATACTCCGGCTCATCCGGTGACTCGCCGCCGGCCCGCTCCGGGAACACCCGCTCCGGGCCAACCCGGCTATTCTAGACACAAACCGGCCGGCAGACCACGTCCCATAGCATTAAATGCGACCTTTCACGCTCCACCGGCCCGCTCACCCTCGCCATTAAAGCATTTTTAGACATCAAAACCCGTGAAAGCTATGGCTGCTAATCTTGTTTCTCTTGTTTTTTGTCCCGTTCTTTCTCATCTTTCTTATTCTCTTCATCCTTTCCGGCGTTGGTCTGTATCTCCCAGACCTCCTCGGATATTCCGCCCAGCGTCGAAACGCCGGGAGCTACCCGGGGCGGGCCGTACTTGGAGAAGACGGAGATTATGTACGGCTCCCCCTCCGTCTGCACGAGGCAGATGTCGTTGTAGACGCCGTTGATCCAACCCACTTTGCAGGCCGGCTCCGCCTCCGGCGGCAGGTCTCCGCCGACCCAGCTCTCGGGGCCGTTCTGGCGCATCAGGCCGAGCATCTCCCCGGTGTGGGCCTCGTTCGCCGCCTCGCCGGAGGCTATGCCGGAGAGTATCTCCGCCATGTCGCGCGGGGTGGTGTAGTTGTCGAGGCCCGGTGCGGCGGCGCGCTGGTCCGTGACCTTGTTGTGGATCTCCGTGTTCTCCGCACCGAGGTCGTTGGCAACCTCGTTGACGTACCCGGGGCCGCCGACGGTGCGCACCAGCAGGTTGGTCGCCACGTTGTCGGACTGCTTTACCATCATCCACAGATAGTCGGATACGGTGTGGGATACGCTCTCTTCCTGCCACTGCAGGCCGCCCGCGCCGCCGGCGTAGTCCCGGTCCTCGGTCGCGACGGTTTCATCCAGCGAGAGCTCTTCGGCCTCGATCTTGCGGTACACGGCGGCCATTACGGGGAGCTTTATGACCGAGGCGGCGTAGAACCGCTCGTCGGGCCGGATACCGTACCCCCAGTCTCCGCTCTTATCCTGTACGTACACCCCGACGGTCCCCTCGTAATCCTCGACGATCTTGCGCACCTCACCGAGACCCTCCTCGACCTCCTCGCGCCTCTCGCGGGGCACACCCTCCAGCACGGGCTCCGCCGTCGGCACCATCGCCGGACCGGCCTCGGGCAGGGAGCCCGAGGCGACGAGCGGCTCCGGGAAGCCGGGTAGCTCGGCCTTGGTGAGGTTACGTCCGAGGCCGAGGGTGTACCAGGACCCCTCGTAGCTGCGGAGATAGGCGTTGGTACGCTCGCCGGAGCCTCCCTGCATCCGCACCCTGGCGAAGTCACCCTCCTTTTGCAGGGCCACCGGCTCCCAGCCTCCCCCGAGGTACAGGCTGTCGGAGGCCAGTATACGGGCCTCCGCCTCCGGGCCGTCGGCGGGGCCTATCGTCGCCCCCGGCTCCGGGTAGAGGCTCTTGCGCACGTCCTCCGGCAGGCCCACCAGGGGAGCCCGGCCTTTCTCTGGATAGTCTGGGTTATCCGCCAGCACCGAGCGCCGGGCCTCCCATTTCCTCCCGACCTTCTTGCTGTACACGGCGTAGGCGCCATCCCGGCTGGGATCTTCGATCTCCGTCACTGCCCACGAGGGGTCGTCGGTGCTCTGGAAGGTGGTCCCGACCCCCGAAGGCTCCGCTCCGGGTAGCGCGGGCGCGACCGCGGCGTACGCCGCCGCGGCGGGGGACGGCTGTGACAGCGAGGGCTCCGCGCCTCCTCCGGACTCACCGGCTCCAGGGTTACCGCCGCCCCCGCTCTGGCCGCCGCCCTGATCGCCCTCCCGGGCTGCCCCGGTAGCCTCATCCGCGCTGCGGGCGAGCTCTTCCTCACCGGAGCCCCCCGTGGACGATGTCCCCGGAGGGAGGCTCTGGATTCCGCCGACGAGCTGGCTCTGCAGGGAACCCAGAGATGAGCCCACAGAGCCGACCCCGCCCCCTGTCACGCCGAGGAGCGCGAGCGGCACGACGACCACGAGCGCGAGCAGGACCACCAGCGCCGCCAACCGGCGCCGGCGCTTGCGTTTTCTCTCGAACCGCCGGACCCTCCGGGGCTCGCTCACGGGCTGCTCACTCGGAGCGTTTTGCCGGGCATCTCGTTTCCCCCTCCACTTCTGGCACCGGGTAAGATTATCAGCTTCGCCGGATAACGTGGCGGAAAGTTGCGGAAAGTGGCCGGTCGTCGTCTGGCTCGCAGTCCGGACCGCGCCCGGGGCCACACCGGATGACCCACCAGAAAGCCAGCCAGCCTAACCTTTCGCCGCGTCGAAACCGCCTCCTTCGAGGGGTGCGGCGTGACCGGCGGCGTAGCGGGCGGCGTAGCCCGTCTCCCCGCCCCGGCGGCCGAAGCGCGCACCGGGGGCGCGGTCCTCCATCTCCTGGGCGCTAACGTTTGCCCGGATCCTCTCTTCCAGGAGATCCAGGCGCAGGCTGTCCCCGTCCCGCAGGCGGGAGATCACACCCCCACCGGCGGCCTCGGGCCACACCGGGGAGGCCCACGCGCCCCGGGCCCCGTCGGGGGCCAGGCCGTCGGTAAAGACGGGGATATCTTCGAGACCGGCCTCCCGCAGGGCTCCGGAGAGCCGGTCCAGCCGCCACAGTCCGGGAGCGCCCCGCCCCCCGAGGCCGCCGACCACCAGGATCTGCCCCTCCTCCAGAGCGCCGTTCTCCACGGCGCCGAGCGCCTCTTTCTCGGACCAGAAGACCCGGCACTCGCCCCGAACCTCCTCTGCCCCGGGCATCTGCCGGCAAGGCGTCTCGGTCGCCGAGGCCCGGCCCTCGATCAGGACCAGCCGGGAGCCCGAGAACGGGCCGCTCCCCTCGTCCTCTGAATCTTCGACCGCTTCGGGGAGGGAGGTCTTGAGACGGCCGGAGACGGTCGGGGCGTGGTGCAGGTCGCCGGAGATGTGCGCCAACAGTCCCGGCACGCCGCGGCGGCCGAACCACTCCGAGGCAGGCTCGGCGACCACCGGCGTCTCCGGGATGAGCACCCGGAGCATGCGGGCGCATCCCGCTACCCCGGCCTCCCGGCCCAGGGCGGAGAGGTGGATCACGGTCTCCGGTCCGCCGCCGAGGGAGAGCCCGGCGCGCAGCGCGTTCGCCAGCGAGAAGCTAGAGACCAGCCTGCGGGCCGTGGGCTTGCCGGCTCGTCCGAGCTCCACCGCCGTCTCCGCCGCAGATAGAGTCTCCTCGGCCCCTTCGGTGGGCCCTGCGGAGAACGGCACGAGACCGAGCGCCGCCATGCTGGCCGAGAACGGCGCGGGGGTGCCGTTTAGCGGGCCGCCGAGCGGAGCGTCGAGGACCACGGGCAACTCCGCCCGCAGCGCGGCGGAGATCAGCCCGGCGAGCCGCTCCGGTGGACCATCCGGGATCAAGAGCGCCGCCGCGCCGGTGGCCGCGAGACCGAGATGTGCGGCGTCCGCGATCCACTCCCGCACGAGCGCGACGCCCCACTCCGGGGAAAGGGGCGGCTCCGGGAGGTTTACCGGCTCGCCGCCGGCCTCCCTCACGGCCTGCATCAGGCCCGGCGAGTCCGCGGGGACGGCGATCCGGGGAGCCGGGCCGCCGCTTTCACCGGGCGTGGCCCGCGCGGCGTCCTGGGGGTTTTCCGGAGAAGGCTCGGACACGGCAGACACAGGCTAGCCGGAGAGCTTCTCCAGGATAAGCTCCCGCGCCCGGCCCCCGTCCGCGCTACCACGGGTCCTCTTCATCACCTGGCCGACGAGGAAGCCTATGACCTTCTGGTCGCCGTTCTCGACACGCTCCGCCTCCTCGGGGTTTGACGAGATCACCTCGTCCACGACGCCGCCGAGCTCGTCGCCCCCGATCTGGGCCAGCCCCTCGCGCTCGACGATCTCGGATGGCTCTCCTTCTCCGGAGAAGACCTTGCCGAGCACCTCCTTCGCGGCGGCCCGGGAGACGGTTCCGTCCTCGACGAGGCAGATGATCCCGACCATCCGCTCCGGCGTGACGCGGGTCTCCTCAACGCCCATGTCCGCGTCGTTGAGGTACGACTGGAGCTCGACCGATACCCAGTTCGCGGCCTGCTTGGGGTCGACCCCGTCGGCCGCGGCGACCCGCTCGTAGTAGCGGGCGAGGGCGCGGTCGGAGGCGAGGACGCCGGCGTCGTACTCGGAGAGGCCGTACTCGGAGACGAAACGGGCGCGCATCGCGTCGGGCAGCTCCGGCATCCGGCTTTCGAGGTCGGCGACCCAGCCCGAGTCGAGCGCGAGCGGCATCAGGTCCGGCTCCGGAAAGTAACGGTAGTCGTGGGCGAACTCCTTGGTGCGCAGCTCGTGCACCTCGTCGGTCTCCGGATCATAGTGGAGCGTGCTCTGGGAGACCGTCCCGCCGTCTTCGAGGACCTCGATCTGGCGCTCTATCTCCCTCGCGAGGCCGCGCTCTACGAAGCGGAAGGAGTTCATGTTCTTGAGCTCGGTCTTGGTGCCATAGGAGCCGTCGGGGTTGCGGATGGAGACGTTGGCGTCGCAGCGGAGCTGACCCTTCTCCATGTCGCACTCGGAGACCCCGATGGACTGCAGCAGCTCCTTGAGGTTGTTCGCCGTTGCGCGGGCCGCCTCGGGCGAGGGGATGTCGGGCTCGGTGACGATCTCCATCAGGGGGGTGCCGCCGCGATTGTAGTCTATGCGCGAGCCGGTGGAGCCATGCATCCGGCCCGACTCGCCGGTGTGTACGTTCTTCGCGGCGTCCTCTTCGAGGTGCAGCCGGGTAATTCCGACGCGGACCGTGCCATCCGAGGTCGGCACGTCCATGTGGCCGCCGGTGCAGATCGGCTCGTCGTACTGCGAGATCTGGTACCCCTTTGGCAGGTCGGGGTAGAAGTAGTTCTTGCGGGCGAACACGGCCCTGTCGGCTACCCGGCAGTTCAGCGCGAGACCAGCCATCACGCCGAGCTCGACGGCCCGCTCGTTGGTCACCGGGAGCGCGCCGGGATGTCCGAGGCATACCGGGCAGGTGTGAGTGTTGGGCTCGTCGCCGTAGGTCACCCGGCAGCCGCAGAACATCTTGGTCCGGGTGGCGATGTGGGCGTGGAACTCCAGCCCTATTACCGCCGTGTAACCCTGCCCCTCACGCGCCGTCTCGACCTTCTCGGTCTTCTCCAACCTCACACCTCGTTTGCCTCGTTTACTCCGTTTAAACCGTTCGCACAGCCCGGTCTCGTCCCGCCACGCGCCCGGTACCGGATCACACCCGCCGCATTCAGACCGTTAATTCTAGCACCTGCCCCGCCGTATCCGGGTGCTATATTGTCTCACGATGCAGGAGACAGAGCCGCAAAATCAGACGCAGTACGAGCTGCAAAACGGGAGATGCGAAGCCTCCGGCGGAGACGGCGCGGGGGACGTTGGAGAGGATCTCGCACACTTCGTAGTGCTGCAGGGTCCGAGCTTCGGCGACGTTTGCCGGCTGGAGGGCGAGGACCTCGTACTGGGCAGCGACCCATTCCGGGCGGACGCCGTGATCCGGGACGCCACCGTGGAGCCGCGCCACGCCGAGGTCATAGCCTGCGGCGACTGCGGCTACGTGGTGCGCGACCTGTCGGGCTCCACCCGGGTCAACGGGGAACTGGCGGACGGCAGACACACCCTCCTGGACGGCGACCGGGTGTTTCTGGGATCCAGCGTGCTCGAGTTCTCCTGCGGCGACCCGATAAAGTCCCGCTTCCACGACTCGCTGAATCGCCTGATAAACGAGGACTACCTCACGGGCCTCTTGTCCAAGAGCCGCTTCAACGAGGAGTTCGAGCATTCGCTGAAGGCCGCGCGCGCCGACCGTCAGCCCCTCTCGATACTGATGGCCGACATAGACAACCTGAAGAAGATAAACGACGCCCACGGACATCTGATAGGGGAGTTCGCCGTGGGCGAGGTCGGCAGCGTGATCGGCAGCCTCCATCGCGCGGACGGACGCTTCGCAACCCGCTTCGGCGGCGACGAGTACCAGAGCATCCTGCCCGGCCTCACCCGGGAGGAAGCCCTCGGAGTCGCGGAGAAGGTGCGGTCCACGGTAGAGGAGTACACCTTCAAGCGTAACGGCGTCTCCACGAACCCCACCCTCTCCATAGGCGTCGCCACCTATCCCGGAGACGGCGACACGCCGGAGACCCTGACCAGGGCCGCCGACGCAGCCCTGTACCGGGCAAAAAGCTCCGGCGGTAACACGGTAAGAGATTAGATGCCGACACCGGGAGCCGGCGTCTAGGAGGGCCTGATCTCGAATCCGAGGTCTGCCACCTTCTCGGCAGCGCGGGCGGCGCGGAGCATGGTCGGCTCGTCGAAGTGGTTCGCCATTAGCTGCACGCCGACCGGCAGGCCCTCCGAGAGCCCGCCCGGCACGCTGACCGCCGGTACACCGGCGAGGCTCGCCGGTACGGCGCAGATGTCCTGGAGGTACATCGCCAGCGGGTCGTCGGACTTCGCACCGAGCTCGAAAGCCACCGACGGCGCGGTCGGCGATAGCAGCACGTCGTATTGGGCGTAGGCGTCGCGGAAGTCCTCGATAATGCGGGTGCGCACCTTCTGGGCCTGGGCGTAGTAGGCGTCATAGTAGCCGCTCGAGAGGGCGTAGGTTCCGAGCATGATCCTGCGTTTGGCCTCCGGCCCGAACCCGGCGTCCCGGGTGCGGCGGTACATCTCGTGTACACCCTCGGCTGGCTCTCGCAGCCCGTAGCGCACCCCGTCGAAGCGGGCGAGGTTGGACGATATCTCCGCCGGAGAGATTATGTAGTAAGCCTCAAGAGCGTAGTACGTGTGGGGCAGCGTCACCTCCCCGACCTCGGCCCCCGCCTCCCGGAGACCGTCGGCCATCCTCTGCGTAACCTGACGCACGCCGGGGTCTATACGCTCGTCCATGAGCTCCGTGACGAGACCGACCTTCAGTCCCTCCACCCCATCCTCTATCGTGGCGAGGTAGTCCGGCACGGCGGCGGCGGCGGTCGTGGAGTCGCGGGGGTCGCGGCCGGCTATCGCGCCGAGGAGCATGGCCGAGTCCCGCACGTCGCGGGTTATGGGTCCGATCTGATCCAGGGACGACCCGAACGCTATGAGCCCGTAGCGCGAGACGCGTCCGTAGGTAGGCTTGAGCCCGACGACGCCGCACAGAGATGCGGGCTGCCTTACCGAGCCCCCGGTATCGGAGCCGAGCGCCCACCAGCCCTCTCCGGCGGCCACCGCCGCGGCCGACCCGCCCGAGGAGCCGCCCGGGACCCGCGTCGTGTCCCAGGGATTGTGGACGACGCCGTAGGCCGAGTTCTCGTTGGAGGAGCCCATCGCGAACTCGTCGCAGTTGGCCTTGCCGACCATTACGAGATCCTCGCCGAACCTGCCGAGCACGGTCGCGTCGTAGACCGGCTCGAAGCCTTCCAGCATCTTCGAGCCCGCCGTGGTCCTTACGCCCTTCGTAGAGAGGTTGTCCTTGACCACGAGCGGCACGCCCTCCCACGGCTTTACCCCGCCGGAGCCGCCGTTAGAGAGCCGGGAGTCGATCCTGCCGGCGCGGTCCAGCGCGATCTCCGGCGTGGGCGTGATAAACGCGTTGATCCCGCCCTCCGCCTCCGAGACGCGGTCGTTGGCGGCTTCGGCGGCTTCGCGGGCGGAGACCTCGCGGGAGGTTATCTTGCCCGAGAGCTCGCGGGCGGATAGCTTGAGTAGCTCGCCTGCGCCCACGGCTAGTCTATCCTCGGGACGCCGAATAGATCACCCTCCGGCTCGGGGGCCGGCGAGAGCGCCTCCTCGCGTGAGAGCTCCTCGCGGGGCTCGTCGGGGCGCAGCACGTTCACGGCGGCGAGCGGGTTCGCCGTGGGCCGTACGCCGGACAGGTCGAGCCCCCCGATCTTCTCCACGCTGTCCAGGATCGCACCGAGCTCTCCGCTCATCCGCGACACCTCCTCCTCACTCAAGCCGAGCCGGGCTAGCTCGGCCACGTGCCGCACCTCTTCTTCGGATATCATCTGAACGCTCCTCTGCTCTTACCTGCTGCTATTAACCGGCTCTTATCAACCAGGACCCCGCTCTGCCGCGATCCCGGCCCCGTCCATCTTAGCGCACCGCTCCCGGGGCCGTATCTGTGTCACCGGCTCCCGGATGGAACACGGCGGCCTCGTCCACCGGCACGAAGCCAAGCCTGGCCGCGAGCGCGAGGGAGGCGGCGTTCGGCTCCTCCGCCCCCCAAACCGGGATGAGCCCCTCCCTCTCCATGATCCCGACCATGTAGGAGACGCAGGCCGTCGCCAGCCCGAGCCTGCGGAAACCCTCGGCGGTGGCTATGGATACGTCCCACAGGGTCTCCGTGCGGGCGGCGGCGTAGCAGAAGGAGACAGGGGCGCCCTCGAAGGTGGCGGCGGCCACGGGCGAGCGGCGGACGGCGATCCTCAGCTCCCGGCGCAGCTCCTCGGAAACCCCCTGTAGGGACTCCTCGACCTCGCGGTCCCCGATCAGCCGCACCGTATCCCCCGACGTCTCGGGTACTCGCAGGCCGTCGTCTCCGGGCAGGTGCAGGACGGCCCGCACGACCTCGTAGCCTGGCAGCGCCTCTGCCACGTACCCGCGATTCTCCGGGGCGCACAGCACGGCCCGCGCCCCGGAGAGCCCGAGAGCGGCCTCGCGGATGTCGCCGGCCGCCGGCTCTCCGAAGATGCAGACTAGCCCGTCCTCCGCGTCCGCCACCACGAACCCGTCGCCGGAGGCTCCGGACACCTCACCGCTGCCGGAGAGCAGCAGGGAGCGGGTTTCGAGCCAGCGGGGGGTGTTCGGGACCCTGCGCAGAAGCTCTGTATCCCGCACGGTGGCTATCTCCCCCTCGCCGCCTCCAGCGTGTTGTAGAGTAGCATGGCGCGGGTCATCGGGCCGACGCCGCCCGGGACCGGGGTAATGGCGGACGCCTTCGGCTCGACGGCCTCGAAGTCCACGTCTCCGGTAAGTCCGCCCTCCTCTGTGCGGTGGATGCCCACGTCCACGACGACCGCGCCTTCCTTCACGTGATCCGCGCCGACCACGCCGCGTTTTCCGGCCGCCACGACCAGGATGTCGGCCCGGCTGGTAACCTCGGCGAGGTCCCGGGTCCGGGAGTGACAGATGGTGACGGTCGCGTTCTCCCGCAGGAGGAGCTGGGCCGCGGGCTTTCCGACGAGGTTGGAGCGGCCCAGCACGGCCGCCCGGCGGCCCTCGATCTCGACGCCGCTGCGTTTTAGTAGCTGGAGCACGCCGTGCGGGGTACAGGGCAGCAGCGCGGGCAGCCCCAGCGCGAGCCGTCCCGCGCTCAGGGGGACGAGGCCGTCCACGTCCTTGTCCGGTGAGATCCCGGCCAAGAGCCCGTTCTGGTCTACGTGCTCCGGCAGCGGGAGCTGCACGAAAAAGCCCGAGACCTCCTCGGCGGCGTTAAGCTCCTCCACCAGCCGTTCGAGACCCTCCTGAGAAGCGTCCTCCGGGAATCGGTGGACGCGGGACTCTATACCCACCTCGGCGCAGTCGTTCTCCTTGTTGCGGACGTAGGTCACGGAAGCCGGGTTCTCGCCGACCAGGATCACGTCCAGCCTCACCGACACACCCTGACGCCCTAGCTCCGCCACCCGGCCCGCTACCTCCGAGCGGACCTCGGCGGCGATGGCCTTGCCGTCTATGATCTCCGCCATCCCGTACCCCCTAGAACGCCGAGAGCAGCTTCGGGGCGACCTGCTTCTTGCGGCTCATCACACCCGGCAGGTCTATTACGCCGCCGTCCGCCTCGGCCTCGAAGGCCCGCTCCACGGAGGCGCAGTCCCCGGCGCACAGGAGCTCGGTGCCCTGCTCGATGATGTCGGTGACCATGAGCGCCGTGAACAGGTAACCGTTCCGCTCGCGCTCTTTTTCGAGCGCCTCGAGCAGCTCGCCCTTGCGCTCCAGCAGACCGCTGCCGACCGTCTCCACCTGGGCGATGGACATCTTCGCGCCGCCGGAGACCTCGTACTCCTTGGCGTCCCGGGCCGCTATCTCCTCCGCCGACAGCCCCGAAACGTCCGAGGAGGCCTCGAACATCGCCATGCCGAACTCCTTGTGGTCCAGGTCTAGATACTCCTCCAGGTACTCGACCACCTCGTGGTCGCGGTCGGTGGTCGTCGGAGAGTTGAGGACTACCGTATCCGAGAGTATTGCGGAGAGGAGCATCTTCGCCGTGGACGCCTCGGGGTCGAGGCCGGTCTTCCGGAAACGCTCCGTTATGAGCGTCGCCGTGGAGCCCACGGGGTCGAAGGTCGCGGCTATCGGGGTCCGGGTCTGGATGTCGCCGACGTGGTGGTGGTCCAGTATCTCCACGACCTGCGCCTCCTCCACCCCGGCCACGCTCTGCCCGACCTCGGCGTGATCCACCAGTATCACGCGCCGGGGGTCCGGGTTCAGGAGGTTCGTGCGGGTCACGACGCCGAGGGGCACGTTATCCTCGTCAACCGCGATGGCGGCCCGGTAGTGGACCTCCATCACCCGGTCGGTTATGTCGGTCAAAAGCTCGTCGGGCGAGACGGTCAGGGGATGCTCGCTCATCACCTCCCCACACGGGACGGAGAGCTGGATCATGCGGCTCGTGACGTAGGAGTCGAGTGAGGAGAGCACGACGGCGGTACCGTTCCCGCGGGCCCTCTCCAGGACCTCCTCCTCCGGCCGGGCCCCGTTTGAGACCACGAGCACCCCGACCCCGAGCTCCAGGGCCCGGAGCTGCGCCTCCTTGCGGTCGCCGACGATCACCACGTCGCCCTCCCGCATGGTGCCCCCCATGGACTCGACGCTCATCGAGACCACCCACAGGGTGCCGAAGACGTCCTTGCCCTTGCCGGCGACCAGCTCGCCTTCGAGAACCTCGACTATCAGGTCCACGGATACGGGGGTCTCCGAGAAGCTCGACGCCCCGCGCGACTCGCGGATGTACATCCGGGCCAGGTCACGCTCGGTAATGATCCCGGCCAGGGTCCCGTCGTCGTCCACTATCGGGACCTGGCTTATGTTCTTCTGGGACATCACGAGCCCGACGTTGCGCAGCGGGTCGCGGGTGCCGGCGGTCGTGATCTCACCGCTCATCACATCCTTTACCCGCAGCATGATGTGCTTGATCTGCTTCGGAGCCCTGGCCCCGCTCTTGTCTAGCGCCCACTGGGTCTGGGAGTTGACCCGGCCCAGGCAGGCCGGAGCGTAGAGGTTGTCCGGGTCCACCAGGTTCTTGTACTCGGCGTACCCGATGGCCGAGGCTATGCTATCCGTGTCGGGGTTCTTGTGCCCCGTGATGTAGACGTGCGCCAATGCTCCTCCTTGTGCCACTCGCACCGCTTATCCCGCTCTACCCGTGCGTCCCTTGCCCGGCCTCCGGGCTCGCGAAACTCCCGAAGACTCCGGGGCCCTAGGAGACCTTGCTCAGGGGCGCGAGACCCGGCACGAAGGTCTTCTCCTCGGAGCCGAACCGCACGACCACCTTGCCGCCCCCGGTGGAGACGACCTCGCCCTCGCCGAACTTGCCGTGCCTCACCCGGTCGCCCTTCGAGAACCCTCCGTCTCCGGCGTCCCCGGCGTCGGAGGCGGCACTCCGGTTCCCTCCGCCCTTACCGGTGCCGGACGAGGAGAGCGCGCTGCCCCAGCCCCCGCGCCCGACGGTCTGCCCGGATCGCGAAGAAGCTCGCGAGGAGGAGCCTGGAGAACCGCCCATCGAACCCCCGACGCCGGACCGGAACTCGTCCGGGATCTCATCCAGAAAGCGCGAGGGCATCTGGTACTCCCGATCGCCGCCCCAGCTCGAACGCAGCTTGGCGTAGGTCAGGGTAAGCGTTTTCATGGCCCGGGTGATGCCGACGTAGGCCAGCCGGCGTTCCTCCTCGTCGTTCTGCTCGTCCAGCGAGCGCGAGTGCGGGAAGGTACCCTCCTCCATCCCCACGATAAACGCGTGCTCGTACTCGAGGCCCTTGGCGTTGTGCAGCGTCATCAGGGTCACCGTCCCGCCGGAACGGGCCGCGTCATCCAGCTTGTCGGATTCGGAGTACAGTGCCTGCTCCTGCAAGAAGCCGTCCAGCGTGGGCCCGGGCTCGGTGCGCTCGTACTCGGCGGCGGCGTTAAGTAGCTCGGCCAGGTTTTCCAGCCGCGCCTCGGACTCGACGGTATTGTCCTCCTGAAGCTCGCGCCGGTAGCCCGAGTCGTCGAGCACCGCCCCAATGAGCTCCGACGGCGGTATCTCCTGAGCGGCGACCCGCCAGCCCTCGAAAAGCTCGCGCACCGTGGCGCACGCCTTCTGCGCCTTGCCCGAGACCCCGGCCTCGGCGGGCTCATCCAGAGCCTCGTACAGCGAGATGCCGTTGCGGGCCGCGTACTCCCGCAGCTTCGCCACGGAGGTGTCGCCGAGACCACGTTTGGGGACGTTGACTATGCGCTCCAGGGAGACGGAGTCGGCGGGGTTTGCGATCACGGATAGGTAGGAGACGGCGTCCTTGATCTCGGCCCGCTCGTAGAACTTCTGGCCGCCCACGATCTGGTACGGCACCCGCTCGCGCGTCAGCACGTCCTCCAGGGCCCGGCTCTGGGCGTTGGTGCGGTAGAAGACCGCGACCTCGTCCCTCGAAGCGCCCTCTTCTACGAGCCGCTCTATCTCGGAGACCACGTATCGCGCCTCGGCGTACTCGTCGGCGGCGGTGTGGACCCGGATCTTCTCGCCTTCTAGCCCCTCAGTCCACAGCTCCTTGGCCTTGCGCGAGGCGTTGTTTGCGACCACGGCGTTCGCTGCCCGAAGGATAGTCTGCGTCGAGCGGTAGTTCTGCTCCAGGCGCACGACCTTGGCCTCGGGGTAGTCGCGCTCGAAATCCAGGATATTGCGTATATCCGCTCCTCGCCACGAGTACACGCTCTGATCGTCGTCACCCACTACACAAAGGTTGCGATGCGAGGCGTCGGAGGCAAGCAGGTTCACGAGCTTGTACTGGGCGTGGTTGGTGTCCTGGTACTCGTCCACGTGGATGTAGCGGAACTTGGTCATGTACCGCTCCTGCACGTCGGAGAACATCTCGAACAGGGAGACCGTGTTCATCAGCAGGTCGTCGAAGTCCATGGCGTTGTTCTCGTACAGGCGCTTCTGGTACAGGTCGTAGACCTCGGCGATGTTCTCGGCCATGTAGCCCTCGGTCCGGCGCAGGTAGTCGTCTGCGGAGAGGAGGGCGTTCTTTGCCGAGGAGATCTGGGACTGAAACGCCCGCGGGTTGAACCTCTTGGGGTCCTTGTTGAGGTCTATGATGCAGCGCTTGACGAGCCGCTGCTGGTCTGCGGCGTCGTAGATGGTGAACTCGCGCTTGTAGCCGAGCTTGTCGGCGTGCGCCCGCAGGATGCGCGAGCAGAAGGCGTGGAAGGTCGAGACCCACATCTTCTTCGCCTCGGGACCTACTAGCTCGGAGACGCGCTCTTTCATCTCGCGGGCGGCCTTGTTGGTAAAGGTGATGGCGAGTATCCCGTCGGGCTCTGCGAGGCCCTGATCCAGGATATGCGCGATGCGCTGGGTCAGCACGCGGGTCTTGCCGCTACCGGCTCCGGCGAGTATGAGTAGCGGGCCCTCGACGTGGGCGACGGCCTCTCTCTGGGCGGGGTTTAGCGAGTCCAAAAGCACTGCACGGGGAGTATAGCAGCGAGACGCGTCTCTGCTGCAGGGGTTAGCTCCGGTACAGGCGGTGGATCGTACTCCTCACCTCGGGCTCGCCCTCGACGGTGCGTACCGTAGCCTCCGACTCGAAGCCCCTGCGGCCCATCTCCTCGAGAAACTTTCCGGCCTCGCGGCGGCCCGGGTCGGCGAAGAGCGCCTCGCCCTCCGGTGTGAGCAGGGCCTCGACCACGTCCGCCAGAGGCTCGACGTTGCGCGGCTCGTACAGGACGTCGGCCCCGAGCAGCACGTCGAAGCGCCCGGCCTCCGTGGCGTCTCTCCAGGTCTCGGGGACACGCCAGTCGAGCATCGCAGCGGCGAACGAGCAGCCCGTGTTCTCCCGGGCGTTGTGGAGGGCGAAGTCCAGCGCGGCCTCGTAGTGGTCGGTGACGGTGACCTCCGCGCCGTTCGTGAGCGCGGCCATCGCCGGTAACCCGACGCCACAGCCGACCTCGACGACCCTCTTGCCCGAGAGGTCCATCCCGGAGACGTGGCGGGCGAGGGCGATGGAGCTCGGCCACAGGTCGGCCCAGTACGGCAGCCGCTCGTCGCGGTCGAACTCGGCCTCGTCTATCAGGGCGTCGGCGGTCTCGGGCTGGTAGACACGATACACCTTGCCGCCGACCATGACGGAGGGCGTGGTAATACCGGTCCTGCCGGCGACGTGCCGCTCCAGATTCCGCGAGTGCTGCTCCGGGCGATCCAAACGGTCCAAGTCGCGGCTGCTAGTTGCCGGAGGGATGGGCCACGGCGGCGTCGTGATCGGCGCGGCTCCGGCTCTCCTCCTCGGCGAGCTCGGCGATGGTGTAGCGGCCGAAGACGTCCTCTATGGCGACGCGGGCCTCGTCCCAGATCTTGCTCGTCACGCACAGCGGCGCGTCGGCGATGTAACACACCCCGCCGGCCGAGCACCGGGCCGGACGAACCTCGCCGTCAAGTATCTCGACGATGTCGAGGACCGTGATCTCCTCGGTGGGCACCGCGAAGCAGAAGCCGCCCCTGGCCCCCCGGCGGCTCTCCAGAATCTCCGCCCGCCGCAATTCGCCGAAGAGCTGCTCCAGAAAGCGCTCCGGTATCTTCTGCCGCCGGGCGACCTCCGAAACCCCTAGCGGGCTCTCGCAGCCTTCGACCGCAAGCTCCACGAGCGCCCTCACGGCGTACTTGCTTTTCTGGGTAAGCCTCAAAGTGAAAGAACCATCCACATCGTAGTGTAAGTTACCTTTTCCGCCGCCCGGGGGATTCCACAAACAGATTTCCAGACCCGGCGGCCGGAGCTTTATTTACGTGTAATTCTACCAGAGTCCCGGGGAGCCTAGCCAGAAATTTCGCCGGCCGGTGCAGTGAAAGAGATTGCTCGTCGTTATACTCGTTATACGTCAGTGTACGTCAGTGTACGTCAGTGGTCCTCTTCGTCCTCGTCTTCCTCGTCTCCCTCTGAGTGGAGGTCGCGGTCGAGGTACTGTCGCATGGCGCTCTCCATGCGTTCGCCGGTCACCAGAAAGACCGTACGGCCGCCGATGTCCACCCCGTGGTCGCTGATGCGTTCGAGGTAGTGGACTATGAGCGCGGCCCGCATGCGCCACTCCGGCGAGCCAGCCTCGGAGACGGCGGGGTTTACCACGAGGTTCATGGCCTCGGAGTAGAGGAGGTCCACCTTGTCGTCGGCGGCCTGCAGGTCGCGGGCCCGGTCTATGTCGCGGGCCTCGAAGATCTCCAGCCCCTGGTGAAACAGGCTCCGGGCGGAGCGGGCCATCTCCAGGAGGGCGACGGTGAGGTCCTCGTCGCGGTCCTGGTCGGCGGTGTCGGCGATTGCGCGGCAGATGTGCTCGCAGAGGGTGCCGACGCGCACGATGTGGTTGGTGACCGCCTGCACCGTATACACGAGCCGCAGGTCGCTCGCCACCGGGGCCTGGCGGGCCTGTATCAGCATGCACGCCTCGTCGATCTCCTCCCCCCGGGACTTGAACCGGGCGTCCACGCCGAGCTCTTGGCGGGCTATTCCGGCGTCCTGGGACTCCATGGCCTCGACCATGTTGCCCAGGCAGGACTCCACCTCCTGGCCGAGGGCTACGATCTCGGCGTAAAGCTCGTCAAGCTCTCTCTGGAAAGACTCGCGTGGCACTTCTACCTCCGGTACTGCTCTCTACGCTGATTAGTTACCCGGAGGAAGCCGGGGCCAAGCAACCCTACGCCCCTCCCTACGGGCCTAGCCGAAGCGGCCGGTGACGTAGTCCTCGGTCTCCTGGCGGGCGGGGTTGGAGAACATCTTTTGCGTCTCGTCAAACTCCCAGAGCTTGCCGGGCTGCCTCATACCGTCTATGTAGAAGAAGCCCGTGTAGTCCGAGGCGCGGGAGGCCTGCTGCATGTTGTGGGTGACGATCACGATGGTGTAGTTCTGCTTGAGCTCCAGCATCGCGTCCTCGATCTTCTGCGTGCTCATTGGGTCCAGGGCGCTCGCCGGCTCGTCGAGGAGTATGATCTCGGGCTCCACCGCCAGCGTGCGGGCTATACAAAGCCTCTGCTGCTGCCCTCCCGAGAGCGAGGTGCCGCCGGAGTTCAGCTTGTCCTTGACCTCGTCCCACAGCGCGGCCTGCTTGAGAGTCCGCTCCACGATCTCGTCCAGATCGCTCTTCTTGCGGCGCTTTTCGAGCTTGAGGCCGGCGACCACGTTGTCGTAGATGGTCATCGTGGGGAACGGGTTCGGCTTCTGGAAGACCATCCCGATCTTGCGCCGGATCTGGACCGGATCCAGGTCGGAGTCGTTTATGTCCCGGCCGTCCAGGTACAGCTTGCCTTCCATGCGCGCCCCCCGGACCACCTCGTGCATCCGGTTCAGACAGCGGATGTAGGTGGATTTGCCGCAGCCCGAAGGGCCTATGAGGGCCGTGATCCTGTTCCGCTCTATGTTCATGGAGATGTCGTCGAGAGCCTTGAACGAGCCGTAGTACGCCGCCAAATTCTCCGCGACCATCGCGTTATCCGGGGGGCCTTGCCGTGACTGCTGTGACGGCCTACTGAGCTCTCCGGCCTGTTCGTTGGGCTGAGACACACCCCGCTCCCGCTCTGTAGCTTTCCGGTCCGTTCGATTCGTTTTGCGGTCCGCCTTGCGATCCGCCTTGCGATCCAATCCGTCCGTCACCCTACATCAACCTCTCTCCGGTCGCTCGCCGACCACCACGCTCGCCAGACCGTACCTCTGCTCTACCGGGCACGGCGGCCCCTGAAGAGCACTCGCGCCGTCAAGTTTAACGCCACCACTATGACCAGGAGCAGCAGCGCCCCACCCCAGGCCGTCTCAAGAACCTCACCCTGGTAGGAGGATTGCGTGTACACGACGACCGGCAGCGCGGCCATCGGCCCCTCGAACGGGTTCAGGTTCGTGAAGTTGTTGGTCCCGACGGTAAACAACAGCGGCGCTGTCTCCCCGGCGGCCCTGGCGGTTGCCAGGATCACACCGGTTACTATCCCGCTCATGGCGGTCGGGACCACCACCCGCAGTATGGTCTTCCAGCGCGGCACACCCAGCGCCAGCGAGGCCTCCCGGAGATCCCCGGGCACGAGCGAGATGATCTCCTCGGTGGCCCGCGTGATCACGGGCAGCATGAGTATCGCGAGCGCCATGGAGCCGAAGATGGCCGCGTCCTCGCCCGTGGCCACGACGAACACGGCGTAGCCCACGATGCCGATAACCACCGAGGGCGCGCCGGTCATCACGTCGGCGACGAACCGCAGCGCGTCGCCCAGGCGGTTGTCGCCGTACTCGGCCAGGTAGATCCCGGACAATACTCCTACCGGGATGGCCATCAGCGCGGCGATGCCCACGATGATGCCGGAGCCGATTATGGCGTTGTATACCCCGCCGCCGTCGCCGTAGGTGGAGGGCGTGTCGGTAAAGAACTGCGCGTCCCAGGCCGGTATCCCCTTGAGAAACACCTCGATGATGATCGCGGCCAGCGGGATTATGGCGATGACGGTACAGGCGTACGCCAGCACGGTCATCGTCCTGTCGGCCAGCTTACGCCGCCGGTACTCTCCCGCGTTTCTCGTAGCTCTGGTAACGCCGCTCGTGTTGCTCATACGTTCGACTCCGAGGGTTGATTGCTAATACCGGAGACCAGCAGCCGGGCCCCCACGTTTATGAGGAAGGTGATCAGGAACAGTATCAGCCCGATCTCAAGCAGCGAGGACCGGAGCACGTCGCTGGTCGAGGCCCCGAACAGCGAGGCGATGGCCTGGGCCATCGAGGAGCCCTGCTGAAAGAGCGAGGTGAACATCACCTGGGCGTTTCCGAGCACGTAGGTCAGGGCTATCGTCTCCCCGACCGCCCGCCCGAGGCCGAGGAGTATCGCCCCGAGCACGCCGCTGCGGGCGTAGGGGAGCACCGCCGTCTTGAACATCTCCCAGCGGGTCGCCCCGAGCGCCAGCATGCCCTCGCGCTGGGTGTCAGGGACCGCGCTGAGCACGTCGCGCGAGATCGAGGCAACAGTGGGCAGGATCATGACCGAGAGCACCAGGCTCGCGGTAAATACCGTGGAGAGCACGAAGTCGCCCGCGAAGATTGGCGTCCAGCCGAGCGTGGCCTGCAGGGGCGGCACCACCCAGTCCCGCAGGAAAGGGGCAAAGACGAAAAAGCCCCAGATACCGTACACGATAGAGGGTATGGCCGCGAGTATCTCCACGATAAAGCCCACCACGGAGTTTATGCGCGGAGACGCTATCTCCACCAGAAAGGCCGCTATGCCGACTCCGATCGGGCCCGCCAGCAGTATCGCTATGCCGCTGGTGACCAGCGTGCCGTAGATGACCGTGAGCGCGCCGAAGACCTGATCTCCGTTGCTCCAGGTCGGATCCCAGAGAAAGCCGATGCCGAACATCTCGCGGGAGACCTCGCTCTGCCGCCACAGGACGACGAAGATCGCCAGGATGGCCAGCGGCAGTATGAGAGACAGCAGGAGCGTGAGCCCCTGGAATACGGTGTCGCCCTTGTTGCCCCGCCGCAAGTTCTTGAAAAGCTCGGAGATTTTCGAGATCGTGCTCAACCCGTTCCCCCCCTGGGGCGGGAATCGTCCGCTACCAAGATTACCAAGACCCTACTCTTCCCCTCTCGCGCCGCCGTGTAGACTAACAGTGGCAGATCCTTTCAAAAAGCTAATCCAAAAAGCTAGAGATGGCCTCCCCGCAGCCGCCCGGAGGTTATCCATCAGAGGTGGTCTCCCCCATCACCGAGCCGCCGGTAGTACCTTCACCCTCTATCGTGGTAGTGCCGCCTCCGGGGACACCGCTGTCCTTGTAGCACGCTTCGCCTCCGGCCTGCATCTTCTCGATCTGGCCCTGACTCTTCCGGGCCAGGCTCTCGGGTAGCGGCACGTAGTTGTTCTCGGGGGCGAGCTTCTGGCCGTCGGTGATCATGTAGTGCGCGAGCTTTGCGACTCCCCGACAGGTTGCGGCGTCCTCCATCCGGGTCCTGACCAGGAGCCAGGTTATGCTGGTGATCGGGTATATGTTCTCCCCCTGAGCGTCCGGCGTATACTGCGTGAGCACCTCGTCCAGCGAGGGCGGGAGCTCGTCGGAGACCGCGTCTATGGCGTTGGAGGCGGTGTCGGTGTCGGGCTTTACAAACGGCCCGTCCGGGCCGCTGGCGACGCTCGCGTAGGGCAGGCTGCCCCCGTCGCTCTCGGCGTACTCCAGCCCGACGTAGCCGATGGAGTTCTCGGTCTGGGAGATCTGCTGCGTGACGCCGTCGTTGCCCTCGCCGCCGACACCGACCGGCCAGTCTATCTCGTCGGAGACGCCGGGACCCTCGGACCAGGCCCGGCTCAGGCTCGCGAGGTAGGTGGTGAGGATCTCGGTCGTGCCCGAGCCGTCGGAGCGGTGTACGGCCGTGATCCCGGCGTCCGGCAACCGCGCCTCGGGGTTCAAGCCCTGTATCGCCGGGTCGCTCCAGTTGGTGATCTCGCCGAGGAAGATCCGCGAGACTACCTCGCCGGTCAGGTTCAGAGGCTGATCCTCGTCAAGACCGGGGACGTTATAGGCCATGACGACCGCGCCGCCGACCGCGGGTACGTGTACCGGCGAGCCGCCGGCCTGCCGCAGCTCTTCCTGGTCCATGGGGGCGTCGGAACCGGCGAAGTCCACGGTGTCGTTTATGAACTCCTCGCGGCCGCCACCGGAGCCGACGGGATCGTAGTTGACCTGTACGCCGGTCTCCTCGTTGTAGGCCTGGAACATCTGCTGATACACCGGGTCGGGGAACGAGGCTCCGGCACCGGACAGGTGTCTGACCTCGGAGTCTTCGCCTCCGCCAGCGCTTCCGTCTCCCCCGCAGCCGGCCACGGCCAGAGACAGCGCGACTATCACGCCTAAGGTGGGCACCCTCCACGGCGAGGTCTTTCTCAACCCGGCACTCTCCCTTCTCGCACTCGTCTACCGCCGGAGACACCCGGTGGAGGCCCCCTCGGAGTGAGCCGCAAGACCGGCCTTCCAAACGACACCGTGGATAATAGAACAGCGCCGCGCACCTTTGGTTGCACTCCCGTTAACCAGAGGTTAAATCGCGGTTAAACGGCAGTTCAAACTGTGGAAGAGGGACAGATGTCGTTCAGCACACAGGCGGGGCAATCGGGCTTTCGGGCCTTGCAGACGTTGCGGCCGTGGAAGATCAGGAGGTGCGAGAAGGCGGCCCAGTCCTCCTCGGGCACGAACTCGACGAGGTCGCGCTCCACCTTCTCTGGGTCGTCCTGCTCCGTAAGGCCGAGCCTTCTGGAGAGCCGTTTTACGTGGGTGTCCACTACGATTCCTTCGGGCTTGCCGAACGCGTCGCCGAGCACGACGTTCGCCGTCTTACGCCCGACGCCCGGCAACTTCACGAGCTCCTCGAGGCTGTCCGGTACGCGCCCGTCGTGGTTCTCGATCAGGCCGCGCGCCATGCCCTGGATGGACTTCGTCTTGTTGCGGTAGAAGCCGGCGGGGCGTATCTCCTCTTCGAGGGCCTCCGGCTCGACTCCGGCGTAGTCCCCGGCGGTGCGGTAACGCTCGAATAAGCCGGAGGTAACCTGGTTTACTCGCACGTCGGTGCACTGGGCGGAGAGGATGGTGGCGACCAAAAGGTCGAGCGGCGTGTCCCAGACGAGCTCGGTGCGGGCGTCGGGGTACTCGGAGCGCAGGCGGCTTATCATCTCCCCGACCGGCGCGGCCGCGTGCTGCCCCTCACCCTCCGTACCCCCCGTGGCTCCTGTAGAACGACTCCCCAAGACCTCTGGATTATATACTCCACAACTCCGTATACTCCACCGCACGCCGCCCGGCGCGGCAACCCCTCGTCGCGGCCACGCGTAGCCGACGTGCGGAAGGACGGGGTTTCTGGGGAGGCGTCCCGGGATATGGTAGGTTTCTCTGTCGTGAGTTGGAGAGTGAAAAAGGCGAGCAAGAGGTTGGGCGGGCCGTGGTCGCGCAGGGCCATACCGCCCGTCGCGGGCGCGGTCGTGGGAGCCGGGGTGTTCGTGCTGTACCTGTTGACCCTGGCTCCGGGGGTGATGCACTACCAGCGGCCCGAGGTGCTGGACTCCGCGATGCTCCAGGTCCACGCGGCCACGCTCAGCATCACCCATCCGACCGGCTACCCGACCTGGACCATGCTCACCCACCTCTTGACATACCTGCCGCCCGGCAACGAGGCCTACATGACCAATTTGGCTTCCGCGATCCACGGCGCGCTAGCCGTCGCTTTCGTGTACGCTGCCGCGTACGCGCTGACCCGCAACGTAGTCGCCTCCGGGGTCGGGGCCCTCGCCTTCGGGCTGGGGCAGGCGTTGTGGTCCCAGTCGAACCTGGCCGAGATCTACGCCCTGAACGCCCTGTTCGAGGCGCTCATGATCTTCACCCTGCTGCTCTGGCGTGCCCGCCGCGAGAGGCCGGACGGCGGTAGTGGCGACCGCTATCTGCTGGTGGCGTGCCTGCTGCTGGGCCTGGCGATGACGAACCACATGACCAGCGGTCTGCTGCTCCCGGCCGGCGCGCTCTTCGTGTTCCTGGTGGACCGGAGCCGGTTCACGGACCTCGGGCTCGTGCTCAGGGGCGCGGGACTTTTTCTGGTCGGGCTTCTGCCCTACGCCTACCTGCCCATCCGCTCCTCCATGAACCCCGACAGCATGGAGTTCGACCCGTCGAGCCCCGGGCGCTTCTTCCAGCTCGTCAGCGGCAGCTCGCTAAACGGTAACCTGATCGGCCTCCGGCCCTCCGACCTTGTGGGCAAGCTCGGCGACTACGCCGGGTACCTGGTAAACAACCTCAACTGGGCTCTGCTCGCCCTGGCGGCCGTAGGGCTCGTCTCGCTGCTGCGCCGTGACAGGGCCGCCGCGGCCTTCACGGGCTTTCTGTTCGCGGGCTGGCTAATACACGCCCTGGCCTACAACATCCTGGACGTGTACATCTACTTCATCCCCACGTACATGGTCCTCTCCCTGTGGGCCGCCACCGGGGCAGCCACGATACTCGGCGCCGTCTGGTCCCTGGCCAGCCCGCATTCGGGCTACTCGCGCAAGCTGGTCGGAGCCTCCTACGCCGTGGTCGCCGGGGCTTTCGTGCTGTTCTCGGTGGCCGGCGTCCAGCAGAAATACGAGGGCGTGGACCGCAGCGACAGCGACCAGGGACGGCGCACCATCGAGGCCGTCGCCGACAACGTGGAGACCGGGGCGACCGTGATCCAGCACCGCAGCCCGCTGTGGTACATGGTGCTGGTCGAGAAGCGCCGCCGCGACCTTACGCTGCTCGACCCCTACTACCCGACCATCGGTCCGGGTCACTACGATACGGTCTGGCCCGGAGACCTTACCCCCGAACAGGCCCAGCGCCGCTACGCTACCCACAACGATGACTTCGGGGTCGAGACCGCCCGCCGGGCAGCAGAGAAAGGCCCGGTCTACATCCTGGACAGCGGGCTGGTAAGCGGCCAGGCCTTCCAGGAAGCGGGCTTCGACGTGATCCACGTGGAAGGCGGCATCCTGTACGAGCTGGTTCCGCGCGAGAGCCAGCCCGGCTAACAATCAAACAAGCTAACGAAGGTGGAGCCTACAGTTCCTCCGGGACGACCCACTTCCCGGTGGCGGGCGGGGTGTGGCTCTGTAGGAGGTTCAGCATCCTCTCCGGATCGTTCTCCAGCAGGACCAGCGAGCGGTGCTCGGCGCGCACGAAGCCCTCGCTTGCGGCGTGGTCGAAAAGCGAGACCAGCGGCCTGTAGAACCCGGCGGTATCGAGGAGGCCGCACGGCTTCTCGTGCAGGCTGAGCTGGGCCCAGGTAAGCATCTCCAGAAACTCCTCGAAGGTGCCGTAGCCGCCGGGCAGCGCGACGAAGGCGTCGGCGAGGTCGGCCATGATCGCCTTCCGCTCGTGCATCGTGCCGGCAACCCGCAGCTCGGTCAGCCCCTGGTGCCCGACCTCCTTCTCCAGCAGAGCCTCCGGCATCACACCAACCGCCTCGCCGCCGGCGTCCAGCACGGCGTCGGCGACGACACCCATCAGGCCCACCCGCCCGCCGCCAAAGACCAGCCTCATGCCGCGGCCGGCAAGCGCGGTCCCGAGCCCGCGGGCCGCCTCCGCATACTCCTCACGCGCGCCCTCGCTCGAACCGCAGAAAACGCACACCGTGCCCACCATATCCACCTTCGCCAATACAGTCCTCTCCTTTCGTCTAGACGCCCACCGCCTTAGCTCCCCGGCTGGCCCAGTGAGAGCAACGTCCTTTCGAGACCTTCTCGCGCGGGCACCCGTGGAGCCCAGCCGAGCGAGCCGCGGGCGCGGCCTATGTCCGGGCAGCGTCTGACGGGGTCGCCCTCGGGGAGTGGCCGGTATACCAGACCGCCCGCGCCGCCGCAGAGGTCGAGGATCATCTGCGCGATCTCCTTTACGGTGTGCTCCTCGGGGTTGCCGAGGTTTACCGGACGGGGCTCGCCGGAGCGCATGAGACGCACCAGCCCCTCTACGAGGTCGTCCACGTACTGGATGCTGCGGGTCTGGCCGCCGTCGCCGTATACGGTCAGCGGCTCCCCGGCGAGGACTTGGCCGAAGAAGTTCGGGACCATGCGCCCATCGTCCGGCCGCATGAGGGGGCCGTAGGTGTTGAAGATCCGGGCTATCCGGGTGTGTACGCCGTACCGGCGGCTGTAGGCTGTGGTTAGGGCCTCGGCGTAACGTTTGGCCTCGTCGTAGACACCCCGGATACCCACCGGGTCCACGTTACCCAGATACTCCTCGTGCTGGGGATGCACGAGCGGGTCACCGTAGACCTCGCTCGTGGAGGCGAGCAGGAAGCGCGCGCCGGTGTCCCGGGCGAGCTCCAGCGCGTGACGGGTCCCCTCGGAGCCCGCGCGGAGGATCTGTATCGCCCGGCTCTCAAAATCCGCGGGGCTGGCCGGTGAGGCCAGATGATACACCTCGTCCATGTCGCCGGACACCTCCAAGGGGCTGGTAACGTCCGCCTGCACGAGCTCGAACCCCTTCTCCATCAGCAGGGGCCCGACGTTCGAGACGGAGCCGGTGCTAAGGTCATCCAGACACACGACGCTATATCCTTCCGAGAGGAGCCGCTCGCAGAGGTGGCTGCCGACGAACCCGGCCCCGCCGGTCACCAGCGCGCGCCGGGGCTCCCCGTGGGCGCTAGCCACGCCCGAAGCCCTCGTAGCGCAGGCCCTGGGCGCGGGCCTCGGCCGGGTCCAGGACGTTACGGCCGTCCACGAGCATCTTCGGCTCCTCCATCTCCCGGGCGGCCCGGGCGAGGTCGAGGCTCCTGACCTCCTCCCAGTCCGTGACGATTACCGCCGCGTGGGCCCCGCGCAGCGCCTCGTGTGGATCTTCGGCAACTTCTAAATCCACCCCCGAGGAGGCCAGCACCTCCCGGGCCTTCTCTCCGGCGACGGGGTCGTAGCCGACCACCCGGGCGCCCAGAGAGCGGAGTTCCCGGGCAATGTAGAGGCTCGGGGCGTCGCGCAGGTCGTCGGTACCGGGCTTGAAGGCGAGCCCGAGGAGGGCGACACGCCGGTCTTCGAGGTTACCAATCTCCTGCTGAAGCTTGGCGACGGCCAGCCCGCGCTGGCGCTCGTTCACGGCGACGGCGGCGTCCAGGAGGCCGGGCTCGTAGCCACGCTCGCGGGCGGCGGCGCGCAGGGCGGAGACATCCTTGGGAAAACACGAGCCGCCCCAGCCCGCCCCGGCGTCGAGAAAGCGGGAGCCTATGCGGCCGTCCAGTCCGATACCCTCGGAGACGCTCGTTACGTCGGCCCCGACAAGCTCGCAGATGTTCGAGATCTCGTTTATGAAGCTGATCTTGGTCGCCAGGAACGCGTTCGCGGCGTACTTGATCATCTCCGCGCTCTGGAGGTCCGTGGTCACGAACGGTACGCCCCCCTCCGGGAAAGGCCCCGGGCTCGTGCCGTACAGTCCGCCCAGGCTGCCCACGCCGCTCATACTCGGCACTGGTTCGAAGCTCCGCTCGATAATGGGCCGGTAAAGCTCGCGCATCGTCTCGAACGCCGCCTCGGACTCCGAGCCGAGCACTATCCTGTCCGGGAACAGCGTGTCGTGTACGGCGCTGCCCTCTCTCAGGAACTCCGGGTTGGAGACCACCCGGAAGTCCGCGCCGTTACCCTCAGCCTCCGCCACACCCGACATGCCTTCCCGCACCAGCATCGAGACATAGTCACCCGAGCCGACCGGGACGGTGCTCTTGTTGACCACCAGTAGCGGCGAGCTTCTCCCGCCCGGATCGGCAGCAAGTATCCGGCCGAGATCCCGGGCCACGGCGGCGACGTTCGAGAGGTCAGCGGAGCCTCCCTCGCCCTGCGGGGTGTCCACGGCCACGAAAAGCATCTCACAACCGGGTACGGCCTCCGCCAGCGAGGTGGTAAACGAGATGCGGTCCCGGTACGTCCGGATTATGTCCCCGAGATGGGGCTCGTGGACGGGTATGACCCCGGCAGACAGCCCCTCGACGCGTCCGGCGTCGCGGTCCACGAAGGTGACCCGGTGGCCCAGGTGCGCCAGGCAGGCCCCGGTCGAGAGGCCGACGTATCCCGCCCCCACGACTACCACGTCAAATCTCTGCAAGTATTCCCGCGCCTCCACAGTTTCGGGACAACCCTATTTGCCGGGAGGTCGCGCCCCCGGACGGACAACAGGGTACAGGATACCCGCCGCCCGGTTTCAAAGGCCCGCCGGGCTCTTCTAGTACGCGCCGCGGCGGAGGATCACGGTTCCGAGGGTCTTGAGGATCAGCTTCACGTCCAGAGATAGCGACCAGTTCTCTATGTAGTACAGGTCGAGGCGGACCATATCCTCGAAGGAAAGGTCGCTGCGGCCGCTGGTCTGCCAGTAGCCGGTGATGCCGGGCACTGCGGCGAGGCGGCGCTTGTGGGGCTCGTCCATGTGCTCGAAGTCGCGCAGGGGCAGGGGCCTCGGGCCGACCAGGCTCATATCGCCGGTCAGGACGTTTATGAGCTGTGGCAGCTCGTCCAGGCTCCAGCGCCGCAGAAAGCTCCCGACGCGGGTAACCCGGGGGTCATCCTTCAGCTTGAAGAGCGCGCCGTCGGCCTCGTTCCGGTGCTCCAGCTCTTCCTGGCGGGCCTCGGCGTCGGCGTACATGGAGCGGAACTTGTAGCAGAGAAAGACCTCCCCGTCGGCCCCGGCCCGCTTCTGCCGGAAAAGCGCAGGACCGGGCGAGTCGAGCCTGATGGCGACGGCGATGGCGAGGATCACGGGCGAGAGCAGAACGAGGGCGAGCAGGGAGCCCGTCAGGTCGAGCGCGCGCTTGAGCGCCCGCTGGGTGTTGTCCAGCTCGGGGTAGACCACCTCAAGGAGCGGTAGACCCGTGTTGTCCGAGAGCACGGGCCGGCTGCTCATCAGGCCGACGGCCCCGGGGGCGACCCGCATGCGGATGCCCCGCAGCCTCACCGAGCGCAGCGCCTCCAGGAGATCCTCGTCCGGGATACGCTCCGCTCCGGCCAGGATCACGTGTCGGGCCCCGGTACGGTCCAGCGCCTGCCTCAGACGCGGGACGCTCAGACCATGGCCGCCGTTGCCTTGTATCTCCACCGCCAGCTCCTCGGCGGTAAAGTAGGCTCCGGGCGAGAGCTCCAGCATCCGGCGCACCCGCGCCCTCTCCGGCTCTTCCCCGACCACGATGGTCGGCACCAGCCCGAGTCCGCGGCGGTAGATCCACTCTATCCCCTGCTCGTACACGAGCCTGAGCCCCGCGCCCGCCACCAGCGCGCAGCCGGCGGCGGTCAGCACCTCCCCGAGAGTGTATCCCGCACCGGGATAGATCACGGTCCCGACCGTGAGTATCCCGGCCCACCACAGCACGGCCGCGACCAGTGCACCGGGGTTGCGTCGTCTCTGCGCCCGGTCGTAGAGCCCGTGGGCGGCGAAGATGGCTATGCCGAGGGCGAGCAGCACGGGCAGCGTCTCGCCTACCCCCCCGGAGCCGGAGAGATATGCCGCCAGATACACGCCGAGCGCCAGCGCCAGCGCATCCAGCGCCGCGAGCGCCATCACGCTCAGGGGCCTGCGGTAGGCGACGCCCCCCAGCAACCTTTTAAGCGCCCGTCTCACAGCCGGTTCTCCGCCATATCCGCCGTCAGCCTGTTAATCCTGTTAATACACCACGGTAGGACAGTATAAACCCGGTCCGGAATGCCGAAACGCCGGGTATCCGGCTATCTAGCTACTCTGAGGGCCCGCTCGATCCCATCCACACGCCGCTCCCAGTCGTTGCGGCGTGCGAGATCCACCCTGGCCGAGATCCGCTCCCGCGTCTCGGAGCCGGGCAGCCCCAGGAGCCGCTGCACGACCTCCTCCGGGCCATTAGCCAGGTACACGTGATCTCCCAGACCAGCGAGGGCGGGCAGCGACGAGGCGACCACCGGGCGGCCCGTCGCCAGGCACTCGTAGGTCTTGGCGGGCGAGATCCCCCGCCCCTGACCGGTTAGCCGGTACGGCAACACGAACGCGTCCACCCCCGAGAGCGCACGCGGCAACTCCGAATGCGGCACCGACCCCCGGTAGTCCACGCCGGGCTCAGAGAGTAGCCAGCGGGCGGAGCGCTCGATCTCGCCCACGAGCCGCACCGTGAAACCGGCCCGGGCGACCCTCTGTAGCACACCCAGGTCTAGCCGCTCCCCGACGTGGCCGAAGAAGCACACCGTCCGTATCTGCCGGGCGGGCCCCGCCTCCCCGGCGAGCGCGTTGAACCTCCCGAAGTCCACGCCCGGCCCGCAGAGGAACGCATCCGGGCGCACCGGGCGCACCTTCTCCAGGAGAAACCCCGAGGTGCAGCCCACGGCGTCGGCCCGCCGGAGCAGCTCCCTCTCGGTCTCCGCGATGTCGGGAGGGACGCCGGGGAAGTTCTCATAATCGTCGGAGCAGTCGTAGAGCAGGCGGCCCGGCGAGAGCTCGCGGACGAGATCCAACGTCGTGCGGGTCGGCGGATAGGCTATTATGGCCGGATGATCCCCCGCCATCCGGAGAAGATCCCGGCCCACCCGGGGCACGAGAACCCGCCGGTTCAGCCAACGAAAAGCCCCCGCCGTCGGCGGCAGGACTAGCGGCGGGTAGATCGAGAGCCTACCGGATGCTCCGAGGTTGGCAGTCCCCGCGCCGGAGCGCGCTATCCGGGACATCCGGGACAGGACCTTGCGCGCAAGCCCCGGCCCCGGACGGGGGTTCGAAAGCCCGGTCGTCTCGACGAAGACTACCGGGTGCCCGCGGGCCGCGAGCCGGGCGGCGATCTCCTGGTGCCGCTGCCACAGAAAGTCCCACCGGATGCCAGCCAGGAGGACGACCGGCTCCCTCTCGGGGGGCGGCTCCAAGAGGCTACACCCGGGCCGCGGACCTCTCGGCCGCCTCCGGGTGGACCGGGTAGCCGTAGCGCCGGAGCATGGGGTAGGTCAGCGCGGTGACCAGCCCGCGGTCGCGGGGGTCCATCTCCCCTATCCACTCGGTATCCGGCTTGAGGGCGACGCTCCCGGTCTGGAAGCGGTTGGGGTTGCCGGAGACGGTGTGGCTGACCCCGAGCTTGACCTCGTTATCGCCGGCGAGCGGCGGCTCGGCGTCCTCGTCCATCAGGCCTAAGATGCGCCCGAAGCTCTCGCGCGGGTCGGCTATGAAGTCCTCGTAGCGCAGGCGCAGGTACCGCGACGGGTCGCCGCCCCACAGCGCCTCGGCGGCCCCGTTCCAGGAGTCCCACATCCAGGAGTTCTTGAACGGGGAGAACTGAACCATGAACTCCCGGTCCGGGCTGTCGGGCTGGGGCTTCTTCTTCGCCCAGGAGTAGGCGGTCGCGCGCGGATCGCGCACGAGGTGCAGGACTCGCAGGTCTATGCCGGGCGCCATGCCGAGGGCCCGGCCGTAGGCCGGCTCCTTGGAGGAGTCCACGATCACGCGGCTCCCGGTCTCGTCCCGCAGCGCCCTGTACAACGCGCCGGTATTGTTGAGCAGAGGCCGCATCCGGTCTGCGAGCCTGCGGCGTCCGGGCTCGGCGAGCATCAGCGGCAGGTGCCGGGTGCGGGCCCCGGCGGAGAGCTCCCGCATCATCTCCTGCGGGTCCACGTTTTCGGAGCCCCCGAAAGCGCGTTCGAGCACCCGTCCCCACACCTCGCACTCCCGGAAAGGCGCGCCACAGCCGCAGAGCCGGTTCTCCACGAGGTTATTCCGCCACATGTAGCAGATCTCACCCGCCGAGAAGAAACCGTCAACCTCACCCAGAGAGTTAGCCAGGATGGTGGACCCGCTCCGGCCCATCCCAACGATATACAGAACCTTCACCCGCTCGCCCAAAGTCTAGTTAGTCCCTCCCGTATCTCCGCCGCCTCTGTTGCGCCTTCTCAGGGAACGCCGGATGACCTGCCAGTACGTGTTCAGGAACTCGCGGTCGGTCTCCGAAAGCCCGAACAGCCACAGGAGACCCAGGTAGAACACCTCGAAGACGGCTCCCGTTACTAGGATAGTAAGGCCCAGCCCCACGATACCGCCCGGCACCACGCCGAGGCTCGAGAAGCCGATCTTGGCCCCGTAGGCGATTGCGGCGGCGATCAGGGCCGCCGCAGTGGGCTTGAAATACTCGGGTGTAAACGGCCAAAACCCGAACCTGCGGCGGACCATAGTGAGCGAGATCGTGTTCTCTGTCATGAGCGCAGCTGAGACCCCGATAGCGGCACCAAGGAGTCCGAAAGACGGGGCTAGGGCTATCGTGGCGACTAGGCCGGTTATGGCGCCCGTGAAACTCGCCAGCATGACCACGTTCTGGTTGTCAGTCATCGCGAGCATCCGCGGCGAGGGCCCAACAAAGGTGGAGAATAGCTGCGCCCCGGAGAGGATAACGAGTGCGGGCCAGCCCGAGGTGAAACCGCCTCCGCCGAAGGCTTGTAGGGCCTCTACGGCGAGCAGGATCACGGGTACGAAAAGCGCGAGCGCCCCGGTAAAGGTCCAGCGCGTTACATCCTTGTATAAACGCCGCAGATCATCAATTTGGCCCTGAGAGTAAAGATTCGAGATGATTGGGGAGAAGATACCGTTGAAGGCGTAGCGCACTAGGGTTCCGAGTGTAGCTGTGCGGAACGCAGCCTGGTAAATGCCGACCGTTCCAGCCGAGGCGAACTGCGCGAGCACGAGCACACCGGTCCAGTTGTTGGTGTACTGGGTAATGCGCTGGATGCTCATCGGCACCGAGACGAGAAATAGCTCCTTCGTCTCATACTTCGGCTTTACGCTGCGGTCGAAGAGCGGCGGATACAGCTTTCGCAGGAAGTACGCCGCCAGCACCACACCAGCCATCATGGAGAGCGCGAAGCCGACGTATATACCAGTGATCGCCCACGTCGGCGGTCCACCGTCCTGGCTGTTGCCTTGAGAAAAGAGGAGAGTCGCCACGAAGACCCCGGCCACCAAAACGAAGTACGCTAGTGGACGCAGGATCTGCTGCACGTAGGTGGCATAGGTAACAGTTTGAAAACCCTGGGTAGCCCACACCAAAATGCTCATCAAAGCGAAGAACGGGAGCGCAAAGACGACGAGCCGCATCAGTGGCGCGGCCTGCGGCAACTTCAATAGCTCCGACAGGGAGCCGGCCCCGATAAATAACGCCACCGCCAACACTAGGCTTATGCAGAGCGTGATCGCGACCGACTGGATGATCGCGCCCCGCACCCGCTCGTTATCCCCCTGCGCTCGGTAGTGAGAGACGTAGCGCACCACGCCATTGTCGAAGCCGAACTGCGAGAGGATGTTTACAAAATTCGCCACCGCCATTGTTAGCGTATAGCGTCCAAAGAATGCCGCGCCTAGTGTCCGCGCTACGGCGGACTGGGTAAGAAACCCGAGCACGCGTCCCGTGCCCTGGCCGATGGTGCTTATGCCGCCACCACGGGCGACCCGGCCTACGTAGGAGTCCTCGCCCTTGCCGTACTCCGTCTGCACAGAGGGAGCGCCCGAGAGGCCGTCACCGGAGCTTTCACCTTTGGAGTCGTGATCCCCGGGCTCCCGATCTGGCTCGACCGGACGATCACTCTTGTACTCCCCCTCCGAAGCGCTCATGTCTCGTCCGATTCTCTGCGGGTGTGTGGTATGGCCTGAATCACAGCGGCCAATGATATTCCCTAATCGACCGGCGTTCAATCTCCTCTGAGAGCATCCTGCGGGCGGCTACAACGCGGCTCACGCCCGGGCCCGCTCGGTGGCCTCCTCGCGCAGTGGCGGGGGCTCGCCGCCGGCGTCGGCCACTATGAAATCCTCGTACATGCGTTGCACGACATCGGGATTCTCTCCGGCGATGTTGTTTTTCATCTCCGGGTCCTGGCGCAGATCGTAGAGCTTGGGGGCGGACAGGTCGTTTACGCAGAACATGGCGTAGTCCTCGTCGCGGCACCAGGAGTACTCGTCATAGCCGAGGGTGAAGTGCGGCCGCTCCTCTTCCGGAGGCCCGCCTTCGAGCACCGGTGTGAGATCCTGGCCGTCCATCTGCTCTTTCTGGGGGACGCCGAGCGTGGCGAGCACGGTCGGGGCGATGTCGTGGGTGGAGGCGTAGAAGTCGCTGGTCTCTCCCGCCCCCTTCCCTTCCGGATGGCGCACGTAGTAGATGATGTCCGTCATCTCCGGCCACAGCACGTTGAAGGGCTTTCCGGTATAGCCGTGCTCGCCGAGCGCCACGCCGTGGTCGGAGAACACCAGGAGCAGGGTATCCTCCATCAGGCCGAGATCCTCCATCTTGTTCACGAAGTCCCCGAACCATTTGTCGGCCATAGTGACCTCGGCGGAGTAGAGGGTCTTCATGCGCTCTAGCTGCGCGCCGGTGAGGTAGTCGCTGGTGTCGTAGTTCGGGACTGTCGGCTCCCGGCCCGCGTAGCCGCTGGCGTAGAGGTCCACGTAGCTCTGGGGCGGGTCCCAGGGCTCGTGCGGGTCGAAGGAGTCCACCACCAGGAAAAACGGCTCCCCGTCTCCTTCCGCGACGGTGTCTAGGTAGTCCATGGCGCGGGCGAATACCTTGGGGGAGAAGTAGTCCTCCTCGCCGTCCCGGCTCGCGACGTTGGCGAGGTACTGGCGGGCCTTCTCCACGAGCAGCTCGTAGTTGCCCGGGACGGTGTAGCTCTCGACCTTCCTCTCCGGCACCGAGAGCCCGGAGCGGTACTTGTCCATCTCCTGGCCCCGGATAAAGTCGAAGACGTCGAAGCCGCGCTGGAAGTTGTAGGAGGGCTTGTAGTAGTGATAGTTGTCCGTTATAAGGGCGGTCCGATAGCCGTTATCCGAGAGCGTCTCGGCGACGGAGACCTGATCCTCTGGCATCGGCTGCCAGCCGGCGGAGAAGTTCACCTCCTCCGGGGTCGGCATCCAGCCCCTGAAAGGCCAGGTCCTCTTCCCGGTAAACACGGCCCGCCGGGCGCAGATGGTGGGGATGGACTCGGGATAGGCCCGGGTAAAGCGCATCGAGTCCCCCGCCAGCGCGTCCAGGTTCGGGGTCTTTATCCAGTCGTTGCCGTAGACCCCGACGTGATCCTTGCGCAGGCTATCCAGACACACTACTACGACGTTCATCCCTGTCTCTCCCTGTAAGAGTCGATCTTGCGGCGGTGGATCGCGCCGGGGCGCGGTCCCTCTCTTCCTAGCTCCGCAGCCAAACCGCTACCCGGCCTCGCCGGCGGTCCGTCCACCGGCTTTCTTGTCGCGGCGGTAGCGACCGAGCACGAACCCGACCACGTCCCGGACGAACACTACGGCCCCGAGCCACACCCAACCGAGGCCGAAGAGAGCCCACAGCGCGGCCCCGGTGGAGCCGAGGTCCACGGCGAAGGCGATCAAACCTCCCATAGCGGCGGCCAGGAACGGCGGCACCGTCCAGGACGGCACCGTGCGGTCCTTGAGCGCCGACACCCCGAGCACCACCGACCCGGCGGCCGCCACCAGCAGCCCGATGCGGAACGCCCGGTAGCCGGGCGCGGCGAGTATGAAGACGTCGTCCACCCCGAGCCAGAACTGCCCGACGTTACCGGCGGCCACCAGCGCCAGCCCCAGGGCTACCACGAGAAAAGAGGCCCAACGCAGCAGCCCGCCGCCGGTGATCCCCCGCAGGTGCAGCCCCACCACCCCTACCAGCAACAACAGCGGCGCGGTGGCGAAGAGCTGCCAGAAACCGTCGGCTCCGGAGGGCAGCCGGCTCTCGGCGAGCGTTATGCCCATCGGCGTGAGCGCCCACAGACCGCCGCCGGGGACGACCATCATGGAGGCCAGCCACACGGCCGCCGCGACCAGGCCAGACAGCAGCCTCCTCAACCTCCGCCCCCCACACGCACCGGCGGGGCCTGGCCCACGGCGCGGACAGCCTCCACCCTCACGCTCAACGTCCCGACCACTAGTAGATCGGAGGCGGCTCGCCGCCCGCGTCGGCCACTATATAGTCGTCGTACATCTTGCGCACGGTTTGCCGGTTGTCGGATGAGATGTCGTTGTCCATGTTCGGATCCTCGCGCAGGTCGTAGAGCCTGGCCTCCGAGCCGTCGTTTCGTATGATGAGCGCATAGTTTTCATCCCGGGCCCAGGAGTACTCGTCGTAGCCGAGGGTGAAGTGCGACCGTTCCTCTTTCGGAGAGTTCCCTTCGAGTACCGGGGTGAGATCCTGGCCGCTCATCTGCGGGGGTTGATCTATGTTCATATTGGCCAGAATTGTGGGCGCGATGTCGTGGGTGGAGGCGTAGAAGTCGCTGGTCTCTCCCGCCCCCTTCCCTTCCGGGTGGTGTACGAAGTACGGGATGTCGGTCAGCTCGGGCCACAGCGCGGTGAAGGGCTTCCCAGTATAGCCGTGCTCGCCGAGCGCGATGCCGTGATCCGAGAGCACGAAGAGCAGGGTGTTCTGCATGAGGCCGAGATCCTCCATCTTGTTCATGAAGTCCCCGAACCATTTGTCGGTCATCGTGACCTCGGCGGAGTAGAGGGCCTTCATGCGCTCCAGCTCGCGCTCGGAGATCCAGTCGCTGTCGCCGTAGTTCGGGACGATGGGCTCCCCGCCGCTATAGCCGCCGCCATACTGGTCCACGTAGCTCTGTGGCGGGTCCCAGGGCTCGTGCGGGTCGAAGGAGTCCACCACCAGGAAAAACGGCTCCCCGCCGTTGCTGGTCACCAGGTCCAGGTAGTCCATCGAGCGGGAGAAGACCATTGGGGCGAAGTAGTCTTTCTCCCCGCTGCGGCCGGCGACGTTCGCCCGGTACTGGCGGACCTTGTCGCGCATGCTCTGGTTGTTGCCGCTCACGGTGTAGCGGTCCACCTCGGAGTCGGGGATGTCTAGCGGCGAACGCCAGTGGTCGCGCTCCTGACCCCGGATGTAGTCGAAGATGTCGAAGCCCCGTTGGAAGTTCATGGAAGCCTTGAACAGATGCTCGGTATCGGAGATCAGGGCCGTCGTGTACTCGTTGTCCGAGAGCGTCTCCGTGACGCTGACCTGATCCTCTGGTATCCGCTGCCAGCCGGCGGGGAAGAAGGTCTCGCCTTTCTGCGGCACCCAGCCCCTGAAGGGCCAGGTGCGGGTGCCGGTGTAGACCGCCCGCCGGGCGCAGATGGTCGGGATGGACTCGGGATAGGCCTGCGTAAAGCGCATCGAGTCCCCCGCCAGCGCGTCCAGGTTCGGGGTCTTTACCCGCTCGTTGCCGTAGACCCCGACGTGATCCTTGCGCAGGCTGTCTAGCATCACCACGACGACGTTCATTCTGGAGCCTCCGCGGGGCATGTAGCTATCGCTGCCGTTGGTCGCGGCGACCGAGGAGCCCGCGAGCGCGAGGCCCGCTCCCCCGGCGCCGGCGGCCTTGAGAAAATCCCGCCGCGTTACCCTCCGGCCGGGGCTACCCTCGGACAATATCCGCCCTCATGTACCTCATGCGTCTCATGCACCTCGTGTATCTCACGTATCTCTCGCACTGCCCCTCCGGGGCGTCCGCCCCGCTACTCTACGCTCGTACCCGCCAGAGGTTTCCGGTATCTCGCCCCCGGGCTGGCGGAGAGTCTACTACGATAACCGCCGCGGTTCCCGGCTTCCGGGCCCGCACCCGTGCAGGAAACGCTGGCGCAGAACGCGGGCGACGAACAGGGGGTTGCCGAGGAGGTACCGCCGCCACAGCCGCCCGGGCTCTAGCAGGAGCCGGGCGAACCACTCGAAGCCGTTGTCAGTGAGGATTCTCGGGCCGCGCCGGGCGCGCCCGGAGACGTAGTCAAATGCCGCCCCGCCGGAGAGCGCGACCCCGGCTCCGAGCCGGTCCCGGTTGCGGGAGAGCCAGCGTTCCTGCAGCGGCATCCCGAAGCCGACCACCAGTATGTCCGGGGCGGCGGCCGAGATCTCCTCCAGCACGGCCTCGTTCTCCCCGGAGTCGGGGGTCCCGTCGAAGTAGCCGTGGCCGGTGCCAGCTATCCTGAGCGCGGGATGGCGCCGGCTCAGCCTGCGGGCGGCCTCCTCTGCGACGCCGGGCCTGGAGCCGATCAGATACACGGAGAGGCTCTCCCGGGCGGCGAGCCCGGCCAGGCTCCACAGCCAGTCGGCGTAGGTGATCCTCTCCGGCGCCGGTAGCCCTAAAAGCCGGGCCCCGAGCGCGACCCCGGCGCCGTCGCAGAAGATCAGCGCGGCCTCGTTCAGGATTCTCCGCAGCTCCGGGTCCAGGTAGGCCAGGTTCAAACAATGGACGTTGACGTTGAGCACCAGCTCCCGGCCAGAGTTCTCCGGGGCGCGGGCGAGACGCAGGACCTCGCGTTCGAGATCCGCCTTCCCCACGAGGTCCACGCCGACGCCCAGCACCTCTATGCGCTCTATACGCTCCACGCGCTCTGTGCGCCGCCCTACGACTTCCGACCCACGATCTCCCAGGCCACCTCCGTGTCGGGCATCGGGGACGCTCCGTAGATACGGTCCAGCCCAAACAGGCCGAGTATGTTCATTGCGCGCCGGACCTGCTCCCCGGTAAGCTCTCCGCGCCAGCCTCCGACCGCATCCCCGCCGGATACCACGGCGCTGTCCGAACGGCTCAGCTCGGAAGGACTCCGCAGCGCCTCCGGCCGCACGTCCCGCCTCCCCGTTCCAAGATACCGGGAGATCCCGTGCAGCTCGTCCCGCGGGCTCTCGCACAGACGCTCGTAGAAGACGAGATGGGCGCGGCTCGGCCCGAGCTGTGCTAGAGGCGCATAGTTCTCGATACACCAGGCGAGGACGTGGCGCTCGAAATCCATCGAACCCGTGGACCCCGTACGAAGCGCGCGTATCTCGCTCGCAACCGGGGCGAGGAAGTCCTGTACGAGATCTGGCTGCTCCAGAAACTCCTCCAGGCGGGGCCGCCAGCCGAGCCGCACCCTGGAGAGGGCCACGGCGCAGGGGTGACGGAGGATCAGGACTATCGGCATCTCGGGGAAGCTCGCCGCGAGCCACCCCAGAAAGAGGTTCGCGCGGATGTCCTTGATCAGGCGCTTCCGGGCCACGAACTTTCGGTGGAAACGGTCCGTCCAGGGTCCGTGCACCTCGCCGCAGACGATCCTGCGCGCCCTTTCGCGCAGCTCGGGGTTCTCCTCCGCCGGTCTCATATAGCGCCGGTAGCCGAAAGGCCGCGCCAGGGGTACCTCGGCGGGGTTGAACGGCTCGAACACGTAACGGTACCCGTCCCCGGCGTCACGGCGGTTGGTGTGACTAGTGTGATTGATGTGATTGATAAGCTCGGCTAGCCAGGTCGTCCCGCTGCGGCCGCTGCCGGCCACGAACACGGCGTCGCGGTGGTCCCCGCCGAGGTCGAGGTACAGCGGGCTCATGAGCCGCTCCGCCCCCCTCACCGCCCTCTTAGCTCGCGAACCCACGCTAGGCCCGGGGCTTCTCGTGACCCTGTAAGGAGGCATGCTTCACGGCGACCGCGGCCAGGATAAAGAACAGCAGCGTCGAGGCCGGAATGTACCAGTGCCACTCCAGCGCCGAGGAGAACAGGTAGACGGCCACGGCCCCGGAGAGCCCGGCGAGGAGCGTGCGGGAGCCCTCCGCCTCCTCTCCCGGACCGCTACCGGGTGTGCGCAGGGCCGCCACTGCCGTGTACAGCGCGAGCACCACCGCAAAGCCCAGCATGGCGACGAAGGCGAAGACGCCGGTCTCGGTGCCCTGCTCCAGGTAGAGGTTGTGTACCTGGTTGACCCCGGCGTCTATGGGCCTCTCCTGGAGCCAGGTGTACTGGAACGTGCCCGCCCCGGTCCCCGTCAGCGGGTTCTCGCGCCAGGCCTGCAGCCCGACCTTCCAGTAAGCGTAGCGCAGGGAGTCGAACGAGGTCAGCCGTTCCTGGAGGCCGCTCGGGGCGCTCTGTCCGGCGGACGCCTCCCCGCCGGACCCGGAGAAGGCCGCGTACCCTCCCACACCGCAGAGCAGGACCACCGCGGCCACCGCCCCCGCGCCGAGCAGCCGCCGCGTGCCCCGGTCTATCCCGTACCGTCCCGCTATCCAGGCGTAGAGGGCCTGGAGCAGGAAGGCGGCGGCGACGGCCACTATGATGTCGACTAGGAAGGCGTCGCCGGCGGCGGTGGCTACACGGTCCCGGACGGACTCCTGATACAGGGCCTCGTGGCCCCGGGTGCGGTACAGCAGCCACAGGAGCGGGGCAGAGACGAGCAGCAGGTTCGCGAGGCTCTGTAAACGATTGCCGCCGACAGCGAAGAACAGGATCAGGCCGACCCCCAGCGAGACGAACCCGCCCCTGGAGAAGGTAAAGAACAGCGCGACGCAGAGGCAGAGCGTGAGGGCGGCGTAGAGGCCGCGCGCGAAGGGATTCCCGAGGCTTCCCAGGCGGGCCAACCCGAGCATTATCCCCAGGGCGGCCACCAGGGCGAAGGTGTTGGCGTAATCCAGCGTGGAGCCGATCCTGCCCGGCGACACCGACTGTATCGGGAACCGTACGGGGTCTATCTTTTGCAGCAGCCCGTAGCCGGCGACCGGCAGTATGACGAGGAAGATCCCGTCCACGATGGGCTCTATCTGACGCCGGTACGAGACGGCCGCCAGAGAGATGGCGAAGGCGGCCAGGTACATCGCCGAGCGCAGCAGCTCCCGAACCGTCAGTGACTCGCCTATGGTCCAGGCCAGCGACAGACCTTTCACTACAACCAGCGCGCCGAGCAGCCCGATTAACACCCAGCCGACCGGCGGCACCTGGGCGTAGTAGCCACGCGCCAGCACGGTGAGCAGTGAGAAGGCCAGTATCCCGGCGGCTACGGGCAGCCACGCTTCCTCGAAGTAGAGGCCGCTTCTGAGCATCCCGTACAGGGTGACCCCCAGCAGCGCCAGCAGGGCCAAAGCCCTGAAGGCCACGAGCCGCCTGCCGCCCCTGCTCCGGACGGGCTGCTCGGTTGTCTCCTCCGGACCGCGCTCCTCGCTGCGGGTGTTACGGATGTCCATTCAACACCACCCCGAGCAGCTCCGCCCCGGCTTCCTCCAGGCTCTCCGCTGCCTCCCGTGCTGCCTTCCTCCCCGTCCGGGTCGAGTGGACGACCAGCAGGACCCCGTCGAAGCCGCCGGAGAGGACGGGAGAACTCCGGACCCCCCCGTAGCTCGGGGCGTCGAGCAGGACCACGTCATGGACCTCGCGGAGCCCGCCGACCATCCGGGTGAGACCCATATCCTCCAGGCTCTGCACGGGGCTCTCCGGTATGGGTCCCGTCGGCAACACCAGCAGTCCGGGCACGGGCTCGTGCCCACACTCCGCCGGCTCCGCGTCCGACTCCAGAGCCGTGGTCAGCCCCGTAAAGTTCGGCTCTCCAAGCATCTTGTGCAGCCGGGGCCGCTGGAGATCACAGTCCAGCACGGCCGCGCGGAGCCCCATACCGGCCAGCGCACCGCCGAGGCCGAGGCAGACGCTCGAACAGCCCACGCCCTCGCCCGCTCCGGTTACGACCACGCTCCGGGGCGGCCCGGCGAGCGAGCGCAGGTTACCGGCGAGCTCAGCGTAATGCGCGCCGTACCCGAGAGGGTCCAGCAGCCGCATCGTCTCCGCCAGGGACGGCTCGGCCGGAGACGGGGCTTCCGGGTCTGTCCCCTGCCTATGCATCCCCGGAGGTCCCGTCTGCCACGGTATCCAGCTCCGCCGGATCACGCCCGCCATACTCCGGGATGACCCCGAGGACCGGCGCTCCAAGCGTGATCTCGGCGTCGCGCGCGTCCCGCCAGCGTTGATCCCGGCTCCCGAGCACCAGCGCCAGGACGCTTCCGGCGGCCAGCCCCGGCACCACGGCCACGAGCCCGACCACGACAAGCCCGACATCCGGCGACGCCGGCGGGCTCGCCCGCCGGGCCACCTCTGCCCCGGCGTTCAGCGAGCCACCGGCCAGCCGGCTCTCGTCCAGCCACTCCACGCGCTCCACGAAGGATTCGGCGTACGCATTGGCCCCCTCCGCTGCTATATCCGGGTCCCCGGCCGAGAAGACTACGTCCAGCCTCCCATCCCCCGCGGCTTCCACGTCGAGGCTCCTCTCGAACTCCTCGATACCGGCCTCCCAGCCGATACTCCGCATGGCGCTCCGAGACACCTTTTCCGGCCCGGCGGTCAGCCGGATCTCCTCTATTCGTTGCGCGGAGAGCTCTTCCGCGCCGGCTCCGCCGAAGCCCTGCACTTGCACGAGCGACTCGGCGGTATACCCGGACCCCCTGAGCGCCCCGGCCGACACCGCGAGGGCGATCACTACGAGAGCGGTACAGACGACCAGCCCCCACCGGTGACGCACGGCGTGGAGGATCGCCGCCGGATACCCGCCCCGCTCTACTTCCCGCACCGTGCCGTCTCTAGTAGACATCGCTGCTTATGACGGTCTGCCGGTAGCCTTCCGGGTCGGAGGAGATCAGGGCCAGAATCGTCTGCGCCTGCTCTGAAGAGCTGTTTGCGACTATTTGATACGCCTCGCCGTAGCGCCGCTCGACCACCAGGGCGTCGGCGATGGCGAGCTCCACCGAGGTAAGAAAGCCGAGCTGCTGCTGACGCTGCTGACCCGCCATCCCCTGTAGGCCGTTCTCGGCCCGGCTCCGGGCCCGCTGGAGCGTACGCACGCCTTTCTCGGGCTCCCCGGTGCGGACGTAGATACGGCCGAGGTCGTACAACTGATCCACGTCCAGCTCCCCGGAAGGGATCTGCTCGTATCTGGCCTTGGCTTTCTCCAGCTTCCCGGCGCTCAGGTAGGCCGTCGCGAGCTCCACGTTCGTGTCCGAGGATCTGGGGTTCAGCTCCAGCGCCCGCCGATAGCTCTCGGCGGCTTCCAGGGGCTGGTTCATGTAGTCCATCCTGAGATCGCCAAGCTCCTGCCATACCTCGTGATTGTGAGGCTCACGCCCGGTGGCGCCCTGCAGCGCGCGTTCGGCCTCCCGGTTACTCCCCTCGTTGCGCAGCATGTTCGCCTCAGCTTGGAGTGGATCGGCGGAGAACGGGTCCAGCCTGGAAGCCATCTCCACGTTGTGCATCGCACCCTCCGTATCACCGGTAATGGCGAGCCTTTGCTGCTCTTCCAGATAACGGGTAGACAGGTACAGCGAAGCCGAGATCACGGTCAGAACGACAACCACGAACATCACGGAGAGTCTGAGAAAGGCCTGATTCACACTGGCTCCGTTGGCTCGCTCACTACTCGCCGCCTCTCACAGAGGATATACGGGCCCGTCCCCGGCCACAAGCCGGTCACACCGCCGGACGCCACAGTACACCACGGGCTTACAGAAGGTTACAGAAGCTAGCGCAAGAGTACACACAAAAGAGGGGCGGACCCCCTTGGGAGTCCGCCCCTCTCTAAAACCGTGCCCGGATACTACCCGGGCCGGCTCCGGTTAGCCCTTGGGGCTAATTACCGGACGATCCTGCGGGCCAGCAGGCCACCAGCCACGAGCAGGGCACCAGCGCCCAGCGTGAACAGGGAGGCACCACCGGTATCCGGCAGAACCGAAACCGCGCCGGCGTCGGCGCTACCAGCCTCGGCATCGCCAGCCTCGGCGGTCGCGGCGGCGTCGCTCTCGGCGACGGCGTCGGCATCGCCAGCAGCGCCAGCGGTAGCGCTAGCGGCAGCCTCAGCGGTGGCGTTGGCAACAGCCTCGCCAGCACCGGCAGAGGCGGCAGCCTCGGCGGCGGCGTTAGCGACAGCCTCGGCGTTGCCACCCTCGGCAACGGCGGTAGCTACGGCCTCGGCGACAGCGGTAGCCTGGGCCTGGGTGCCACCGTTAACGATGACAACCTCGGCGGCCTCATCGGAGACCTCCTCGGCCTCGGTGACCGTGCCGTCGTTGTTCACGTCCTCGACAACGCCGTCGTTGTCGACGTCGCCAACGTTGTTGTCGTCACCAGCAGCACCGTTCTGATCGGCGTTCTGGTTGGCATCCTGGTCCTGGGAGATGTTCTCACCCAGAGCCTGCTGGTTCTGCAGGATGCACTGCTGCACGACGTTGATCGTGGTGTTGTTCTCCTGGGCGATAGCCTGGGCGTCACCCTGGGAGATCGACGCGTCGTTGTTGCCATCGCCATCACTGTCGATGTCGATGTCGGCATCGTCGTCACCACCGTACTGTGCAGCGGTGTTTTCATTGGTGACGTTGAAGCTGTCATCAATGATGTTCTGGCACAGCTGGGCGTTGTACTGCGCGCTGGTGGCGTCGCCACCGGCACCACCCTGGCTGTCGTCCGAGGCGTCGCCGCCCGAACCAGCATCCTGGGCCATTGCCGGCGATGCTGCGAGCAGCACCATTGCCAGCATAGAAGCCATTAGCATGAGCTTCCTCAAAACACTTCCTCCTTCTTGGAGTCCTTCACGACAGTTGGCATTCTTCCACCCAAAACCCAGCATGTCAACGCTAGAGTCTCGATTTTTTCCGATTTCTTTAACATTTCTCAATATTTCGGGGCTCTTTTGGGGATTTCTCGGCGGGTTTCGTCCGCCGGAAAAAGGTTGGGCTTGCACTGAATTCGTGCAAGCCCGGTATTGTACCGTAGAGGGGTAACGGCTGTCCTAGCGGCGGCGGAACCCGAAGTCCACGGTGTACATCCTGGCGTTGTCGTGGGACTTGTACTTGCCGTTGGCGACCCCGATCCCGACCTGTCTGTAGCCACGGTTCATTATGTTCTTGCGGTGGCCTTTGGAGTGCATCCAGGAGCGGTGGATCTTTCTGGGGCTACCGAGTGAGCCGGAGCCCCAGCCGATGTTCTCCCCGATACGGTACACGGACATGCCTCTTGGTGTGTAGCCTTCACGCCTCACGCGCTGTGCAAGGGTGCTCCCGCCCTTGGAACGGTGGGAAAAGTAGTCCCTGGCGATCATGTCGGCGGAGTGTTTGCGGGCCGCCCTTAGGAGCCGCTGCTGGATGCAAAGGCGCGGCTTGTCGTTTCTGACGCGGACCCTGTTGTGTAGCGCGAGCGTCTGTTTCTCCGCGGGCCTCAGGTACACCCGCTTGTCGTTACAGGCCTTTACGTACCCGTTGTACGAGCTGCCGGCCCGTGCGTCCCTGGACTCCAGGACGGCCGCAGACACGGCGACGGTGAACAGAGCGACGGCCATCAAGGCCAGTGCGTAGCGCAAGAGATCCCCCTCCATTTGGCTGTGTTTGGCTGTGTTTGGCTGCGATCCTCGACCGCGGTTCGTCCGCGGCTCCCGTGCAGCATCGTTATCAAACCGTTACCGAAAGTTTTTCGGCTCGGGGGGCCGGGGGCTTTAGTCCGGGCTCGAATCGGGGATGATCCACGGCGCGGGGCGGCTTTGCGGGGCGCGAAAGCGTGGAGTGGCGAGCGCTGGTACTCGTTTGCTTTTTGCTCTACCTGTTACTTTATTTGTTGATGGACCTTATGAAGGTGATTATGAAGACCGCGGAGACCAGCATCAGCAGCCCGGCCGCCACGACCCCGAGCCCGGCGAACAGGATCTTGACGGGGCTGGCGAGGTCCAGCGCCCCGGTCGCCCACACGAAGACGAACAGCGAGGCGAAGAAGGTCAGCAGGATCATGATCATGCCGCCGGGGAGGTCCCGGATCTGTATCGCGGCCCGTTCGACGGCGTAGGGCATGCGGGATTTGGGGTAGCCGGTCCGCCGGACACTCTCCAGGGCGGCGCCGAACTCCTCGTCTCCGGCGAGCCCGATCACGCGCGCGAGATAATAGGCGTCCTTCGGCCCCTTGCCGAGCCTGAGAATCTCCAGGTAATTCCGGCGGTAGATCTCGACCGCCCCCGAGTGCGGCGCGGCCAGCTGTTTCAGGAAAGCATACGTGTCGAGGCGTACCGCGTAGCGGCGGGCAGTCTCTTGGTGCGAGCCCTCCGCACCCGGGGCTCCGGACCCGGGGGACTCGGTAGCCTCGGAGGCTTCACCCGTGTTCTCGGCCGTGATCTGGGCGACCTCCAGAAAGAACATCTCCCGCGAGAACTCTATGGCGCTCTGGCGCTCGCGGCGGCGGGAGGAGATCTCCGTCCTTATACCCCGCGAGCGGTACTCCCCACGCCTTAGCTCGTAGACGTAATCCTGGTAGAAATCCCTGTCCTCGAGGCTCCCGGCTTCGTCGCGGAGCTTGTATGCCTCTTCAAGCGTCTCTGGGATCTTTTTGTCGTCCATAGGTCCCGGTCTCTACGCTCTCTCTGAGCCCCCGTCGTGTCACCTTGCGTCGTGGAATCCGATAATCGTCTGAATAATACCATGAGCCGCCGCGCCCTAAACAACCCTGAACAAACTCCTCCCCGCAAAGCTCCGAATGAACCTCTTGGCGAGGCTCCGGACATAGGGATCCCGCACGGACCGCCCCGCTTTCCCACCTTTCCAGGGCTCTGTTACTACAGGGACTCCGAGTCTCTGGTCCCTCCAAGCTCTCCGGGCCCTCCGGGTTCGGCCTCCCACAGAGAGTAGAAGATGCCGCCGCTCCGCGTCCTGACGCGCAGATGGCCGCCCCCCGCCAGCTCTCCGAGCAACGCGTCCGCCTCCGAGACGGTCAGCGAGGTCTGCATCGCGGCCTGCGCCGGCGAGAGCTCTCCGCCGTCCCGCAACGCCTCTAGAAGCTCCCGCTCCCGCTCGCCCTCCAGAGGCTTGGACGCGCCGGAGTCGGCAAGCCCCGCAACCCCGCGCGCAAAAGCCCCGAGCGCCGGAAACAACAGCCACCCGAAGATAAAGAGCATCCACCATAAATCGGTAAACGCAACGAGAAAGAATGCGACCAGCAGCACTACCCCGCCCGTAACCGCCCCGGCGACGGCTTGCCCTTTCGGGCTCAGGCTGTCGAGATCCACCCCGATGTCGTCCCAGAACTCCTGGGCGTCGCTCTTCTTGGCCTCGTCGGCCTTCTCCACCTGCCCCTTGCGCCCGTAGTCTCGGCCAGCCATCTCCACATCAATATAACAGCCGCTACATCCGCCGGCCACGTTACCGCAGACGAAGATGCTAACCTCTGCCGAAAGTCTGGAGAGTAACTAGGAAGATAGGAAGACCTGGAAGGAGTCCGATGCCGGGCGACGTAGGACAGATGGTGGAGGGCGAGAGAGACGCGCTGCTGGAGGAGCTTTCGGAGTTTTTGCGGATGCCTTCGGTGTCGGCGGAGGAGAGGCCGGAAGAGGAATTCAGGGGCTGCGCCGAGTGGGTGGCGGAGAAGCTGCGGGAGGCCGGGGCGGAGGCGAGCATCATGGAGACCGCCGGCAACCCGGTCGTGTACGCCGAGGTAGGCTCGGGGGAGAAGACTCTGCTCTCCTACGGCCACTACGACGTGCAGCCGCCCGACCCGCTGGAGCTGTGGGAGACCGACCCGTTCGGGCCCACGGTGCGCGACGGCTCCATGTTCGCCCGCGGCATCGCCGACGACAAGGGCGACGTGATGGCCCGCATACAGGCGCTCCGCCTGTACCGCGAGGCCCACGGCGAGCCCCCCTTCAAGCTGAAGTTCCTCATAGAAGGAGAGGAGGAGGTCGGCAGCCCGAACCTCGCCCCCTTCGTGCGGGATAACGCCGGGCTTCTGCAGGCCGACGCCTGTCTGTGGGAAGGCGCGATGACCGACGACGCGGGGCGGCCCCTGATCTTCTGCGGCACCAAGGGCATGGCCTACGTCGAGCTGCGGGCAAAGGGCGCGTCCCACGACCTGCACAGCATGTACGGCGGCATCGCTCCGAACCCGGCGTGGCGGCTCGTGCAGGCGCTACGGACCATCAAGGACGAGAAAGGCGGGCTCACGCTGGACGGGCTGGCCGAGCTGGCCGAGGAGCCCACGCAGGCCGAGCTCGCGGCGATAGCGGAGATCCCCTTCGACGACGCCGCCCTCCGCGCCTCCTGGGAAGTGGATAGCCTGGACCGGGGCCTGACCGGCGAGGCGGCGCTGCGAGAGTACCTCCTGCGCCCGACGGCGAACATCGCCGGGATACAGGGCGGCTACACCGGGCCGGGCTCCAAGACCATCGTCCCGTCCGAGGCGTTCGTGAAGATGGACTTCCGGCTCGTCGCCGGTCAACACCCGGACGAGGTGGTGCGGCTAATACGCGAGCACCTCGTCCGGCGCGGCCTCTCGGACGTGGAGGTGGTGGATCTGCACGGCGTCGAGACCGCGAAGACGCCGGTAGACGCGCCCGTTGTGCGGCAGGCGGTCGAGGCGTGGGAGGACGTCGGCTCGGCGGAGCCCGTCGTGTACCCGACCATCGGCGGCTCCGGTCCGACGGCTTTGTTCACCAACGAGCTCGGCGTGCCGACCATAATGACCGGCTGCGTCGTAAACCCGGAGAGCCGCATCCACTCTCCGAACGAGTCCGCCCGCGTCGAGGATTATCTGGCGGCGGTCTGCTACTTCGCGGCGTTTTTCGAGAGGTTCGGAGGCTCTAGGGGCGCCGACGATGAACGGTGACACCGGGGAGCGGAGGGGGCTGGATCTCCCGGAGTCGGTCAGGAAGAGCCTGGCCGGGTCCGTGGTCGAGCGCGGGGTGCAGGCGCGGGCGATCTCGACCCAGGGCCGGGAGTCCATGAAGCCTCCCCAGTGTCACCTCGTCGTGGCCGCCGAGCAGAGGGAGATCGAGGACATCCGCGGCCCGGCGCGCATAGTCCGCCAGCTGGAGTTCTACAAGACCTTCTACGGGCCCGTAGTCCGCATAGCATTCTCCGTCGAGCCGGAGGAAGGCGAGCCCCTATCCGGCGGCACCCTGCTAAACATCTCCCAGGTCTCCGGCGACGCCGCGCTCGCCGGGCTCGGACGCCAGAAGACGCTCTACGTCCACTTCTACGCAGCAGATCCCGAGGGCCGGGATCTCACCTACGTCTTCTCCAAGGAGCTGACCAACGGCGAAGACCAGCGCTCCGAAGCCAAGAAGATCCTGAAGCTGGCCCGCGACGCCCATGCCGGGACCCCGGAGGAGCGCCGCGGCTTCCGCGCCGCCGTCGGCCTGGCCGAAAAGGAGTTCGCCCCGCCGGAGGACGCGGGAGAGGGCGAACGGTAGTGTTGAATCCGCCTCGTCCGTATACTCCTGCTTAATGTCTGAGACCGCGAAGGACTCACGAAACGGCGCCGGAGGCTTCGCGGAGCTGCTGGAGTCGGCGCTCCGGCACGCCGCCGCCGACGGGGTGCGCCTCTCGGCGGGCTCCTCGGATCTCGAAGCCGCCCACTTCGCGCCCGAAACCACTGAGGACCAGGAGACGCGCAAGAATGCCCTGAACCCGTTCGAGGCCGATCCCGTGTGCGAGCGCCATCCGGGCGAGCCCCGGGGAGAGAGCGGGCTCTCGTATTTCCTGGACGGCGTACAGTCCACCCGCGAGATATGCCGCGTCGGGACCGTGCCGGTGGTTACGGTAACCGTCGCGGCCGCGATAGTCCGCCGGGAGAATCGCCGGCTACACCGTTTCCCTGTCGAAGGCGTGCCGCAGGTGGTGCGGGCCGTGGTGCTGCCCGGACGCACGGAGGACCCGCAGGCCCGGGCGATCTTCGAGGCCGCCAAGGAGACGCTACCGCTAATGGACGACGCCTCGGACGTGCCGGAGGAGGCCCCGGCGGGGCTCGTGGACTCCACCCGCTACGATCCCGAGGTGGACCCCTCGGATTATGCGGGTCTAAAGACACGCGCGTACGTGCGCGCGAGGGCTCTGCGCGAAAGCCTGGAATCCGAGCTTCTGCGGCGCTGGGCGCGGCTCGGGGTGGACGATGGCTGGATCGCGGTGGACGGCCAGCTCCCGCTGGACGAGACACGGGCGGTGGGGCTAATAAAAAGCTCCACACGGCCCTTCCTGCGCGGCGACGAGACCCGGATGCTCCTGGATCTCAAACCCGGCCATCGAACCACCGCCTTCGTGCCGCCGTGGCGGGCGGAGCGGGCAGACGCCGGGCATACGGAGGAAGAGCGGGCCTCGTGGTACCTCAGGATGTGGCCGCCGGAGACCACGGGCGAGGGGGCAGACGCCACGAGCGGCCTCGTCCGGGTCGAGGCGGCCTCGGACGCCGGGTGGAGCCCGGAGGAGTACGACGAGATCACACGCTGGATACTCGCCGAGCGCGCGCCGCTGGCTAAGCCCGACCCGCGGTGGCCGTCCATGATCCATCCGGTCCACTACGTCGAGAAGATCCTGAAACCGCTCGTAAACGGCGGACGGCGCTCACAGGCGAGGATAGACCGGCTGCTCACAGAGCTAGCATCGTAATAACCGAAGGGGAGGAAAGCTTGCAGGGAGATAAGGAAGGTAGAAGCAAGGCGCTGCACCCGGAGTTCCTGGACGCGGAGTCCGGCCCCGTCGGACGCGTGGTAACCAGCGAGGAGTACCCGGCCACGGCCCACGAGTTCTACTTCTGGACCTCAGAGGACGAGGCCGCCCAGAACCTGGACATCGGTCACATCGTGGCCGCCGAGGCCGAGGACGCCACCGCGATAGCCGTGCTCGACGACCCCCGGCGCTACTCCGACCTGCAGAGCTTCCTGGACGACTTCTACGCCCGCGACGGAGACGCCACCTTCGACGCGCTCACGGGCAACGTCGAGATCCTGGTCTTCCGCGCCCGAGTCCTCGCAACCCGCCACCGCGACCCGCAGAAAAAGAGCCGCCGACCCGTAAAGAGCGGTCCGGTATTTTTCGCAACCGCAGAGGCTATAGGCTTCGCCCTCGGCACCGACGACTTCTCCGGCACCCGGATACCGATGCTCCTGCACGAGAACGGAAACGAGACCGACGGCGTCCCCCAGCGCACACCCTTGTACGCCGACGCTGACTATCTCCTCGGCCCCGAGGCCGGGCACCTGAACATAACCGGCATGAGCGGCCTCTCCACCAAGACCAGCCACGCGCTGTTCACCATCAACAGTATTTTCCAGACCGACTCGGACAAGAAGGTCGCCGCCCTGATGTTCAACGTCAAGGGCGCGGACCTCCTCTTCCTCGACAAGTCCACCGAGCCACCCGAAGACGACCCGGATCTCGCCGAGCGCTACGAGAAGGCGGGCCAGCGCGGCCTGCCGGATGACGAGCGGCACATGTACGAGGCTCTCGGCCTGGAGATGCAACCCTTTGAGAACCTGAGCATCTTCGCCCCGCTCGCCTACGGCGGAGACCGGGGCGACAAGACCGTGTACCCGAAGGAGATCGGGGCCAGGAAACTAAACACCCTGCGCACGGCGCGCGGCGAGGACCACATCGTCCACCCAATCCTGTGGGACCTCGGCGACGTGCTCCCCCACGCCGGGCGCATCTTCGACCCGACCGACTACGACGACAAGTTCCGGGGCTTCGTGGAGTTCCTGCAGTCCGAGCGCGTGGAGACCATGCGCGACTTCCAGGTGCTGCTCGACGAGGCGTACGAGAAGCTGCAGGAGGACGAGAGCAGCTACTGGCGCGGCCACCACCGGGCGACCATAAACAAGGTCGAGAACCGTTTCGGCGGCCTGCCCAGCAAGTGCCAGGGCGTGATGGTGAACGGCCGAGTCGACTACGAGGGCTCCCCCACCGTGGACGACCAGTTCTCCGACCGCGAGATGCGCGTCGTGGACATCTCGCGCCTGACCGGCGTGCCCCAGGACCTGGTGGTCACGAAGGTAATAAAGAGCCTGTGGGAGCGGGCCGAGCGCGGCGAGCTCGGGGTGGACAAGCTCGTGATCTTCGTGGACGAGCTGAATAAATACGCGCCGTCGGGATCGAAGACATCCTCGCTCAAGGACACCCTGGTAGACATCTCCGCGCGCGGGCGTCACCTCAGCCTAACGTTGTTCGGGGCGCAGCAGTTCAGGAGCAAGGTAGACGACGAGGTCGTGGGCAACGCGGCGACCAGCGTGTACGGCAGGATCGGGGACGAGGAGATCACGAACTCCAGCTACCGCTCCTTCTCAAAGACCACCCATGACGAGCTGTTGCAGCTAGAGAAGGGCCGACTGCTCCTGCGCCACGCCCACTACGCCGTACCCGTCTTCGGCAGGTTCCCGCGCCCGCCGGTCCTGATGGGTAAGCAGGGCACGGACATCTTCGGCGAAGGTCGCCAGGAGCCCGCCCAGGCGGTGTTATCCGTGATGCGCAACCTGATGAAGAGCCCGCCGCGGATACAGGAGATCCGATCCGAGATAGAAGACATCGAGCCCTCACGCGTCCACGAGAAGCTGGACGCCGTGCAGGCCGCCCACCGCTCCGGCCAGGGCCCGGCGGACCCGTACAAGAACTTCCTGTGGAACGTAAAGCCAAAGAGCCGCAAATCGAACGGCCAGCGGGATACGTCCCGGATCATGTCCGGCCTGGATCGGATGAAAGATTAACAGGATAAGCCCGGTAAAAAGTCGCGCCCATGCCTGATCTCATACTCGGTCCAATGCTCCGCTACGTCGGCGCAGAGGAGGCAACCATCTGGGTCGAGACGAGCGGTCCCTGCGAGGTAGAGATACTCGGCCACTGCTCGCACACCTTCTCCATGGAGGGTCATCACTACGCGCTCGTCGTCGTCCGGGGGCTGGAGGCCGGTGAAGCGTACGAGTACGAGGTACGGCTGGACGGTGAGAGTCGCTGGCCCGAGGAGGGTTCTCCGTTCCCGCCGAGCATCATCCGCACCATAGGCTCCGCCGGAGAGCTCCGGCTCGTGTTCGGCTCTTGCAGGATCGCACTGCCCCACAGCCCGCCGTACACGCTGGAGAAAGACGAGGATGAGCGCGGGCGCGAGACGGACGCGCTGCACGCGCTGGCACTCAGGATGGGCCGTGAGACGCCGGATCGGTGGCCTCACGCCATGATGCTCCTCGGGGATCAGGTCTACGCCGACATGCTCCCGCTTGCGACCCAGGGTTTCATCCGCTCGCGGCGGGACGTCGAGGAGCCGCCGGGCATGGAGGCCACGGACTTCGAGGAGTACACGCGGCTGTACCGGGACTCGTGGGGAGTGCCCGAGATCCGGTGGCTGTTCTCCACGGTCTCGGTGTCCATGATCTTCGACGACCACGAGATCCAGGACAACTGGAACGGCTCCTACCTCTGGCTCGAACGGAACCGCCGGAAACCCTGGTGGAAAGAGAAGATGGCCGGGGCGCTGAGCGCGTACTGGATCTACCAGCACCTCGGCAACCTCTCCCCCGACGACCTCGAACACGACCCGCTCTGGCCCGAGGTAAAGGACTCCTCAGAGGCCGGCCCGACGCTGCGGGACATGGCGCTGCGGGTAACCGAAAACCCGGAGGCGTACCGCTTCAGTTTCTACCGGGACCTCGGCAATACGCGTCTCATAGCTATGGATACGCGGGCGGGGCGCAAGCTGGAGCCGGGCAACCGGCGCATGATCCACGACGCCGACTGGGACTGGATCTCGGCCCACGCCGCCGGAGACTTCGACCATCTCCTCCTCGCGAGCTCCATCCCCTACCTCATGTCCCCGGGAGCCCACCACGCCGAGGCCTGGAACAACGCCCTCTGCAACGGCGCCTGGGGCAAAAGACTAGCCAACGCCAGCGAGAGGCTCCGCACCCGAGAGAACCTCGGCCACTGGAGCGCCTTTCCGATCTCCTTCAGACGGCTCACCGAGCTGCTACGTTCAGTCGCCGCCGGGGAGCGCGGAACCCCACCGGCCTCGATAGCCGTCCTCTCCGGCGACGTACACCACGCCTACCTGGCAAAGGCCGGCTTCCCCTCCAGCACCACGAGCCACGTCTACCAGGCAGTCTGCTCCCCCATGCGCAACCCGCTGGACAAGAAAGAGCGCCGGGTCATGAACGTGGCCTGGTCGCGCGCCGGCAAGCACCTCTTCCGCGCCCTCGCCCGCCTAGCAGGGGTAGAGAAGGCGGAGATTTCCTGGTCTCTCACCCACCCCTCACCGTGGTTCAACAACCAGGTCGCAGCGCTGGAGATCTCGGGCCGCAAGGCCCGCATGCGCCTCGACAAAAGCGCCCTCGGAGAGGGCTCGACCCCACACCTTGAGACGGTCTACGAGAAGGAGCTATAGCGTCCCTTCCAAGCAGCGCCTCAACGGCAAGCCTCCCGCCGGTGCGCTACGCGAATGACGATTATCTCCCCGGCAACCTCATCCAGCTCGTAGATGATCCTGTAGTCACCTACACGCACATACCACGTGTCAGTGTAGCCCTGGAGTTTCGTAGAGCCGGGCGATTTTGGATCGTCCGCGATAGCGTCTATCCCGTCCATTATCCGTTCCCGGTCCTGAACCTGGATGCGGGCTAGCTGCTTCTGAGCCCTGCGGACTACCTCTAAGCGGTAGCTCAATCCTCTTCCGAGACGCGCCCCTCCCGGATCTCACGCTTGGCCTGCTCCCAGGGGATACGCTCTTCCCGCCCGGCGCGAATATCCTCCATCACACGCTCGCTCTCCCTGGAGTCCTCCAGATCCTCCAGTGCCTCCAGCAGCTTCTCATACTCTTCTATGTCGAGGATAACCTTCGTACGGCGGACCTCGGCGTCGGTCACGAACTCTCTCATGCCATTTATCCTACCATCCTCTCGGGATCAACCTGACTGCTACCGCAGTCTCCCGAAAGACCTAACCCTGTTCTCATAAGTTTCACTCCGGTATCCTTTTTCTTGAGCTTGAGGCGGGACTGTATATCAGGGGAGAAGATTTGCGCGGAGATCACATCGAAGCCTTCTGGCAGGAGTATCTGAATATCCTTCCGCCAGACTCGACCGTGCGCAGCGAGAGCTACGATGCAGAGAGCTTCGGCGACTCACCCGAGATGGCTGACGAGATCGGCGCACTGGTAGCAAACGGAACCAAGACGGCGACCTGCTCCGCGCTGTGGGAGTGGGAATCCGAAGACGAGCCTCTCCCGGAGCCAGGCACAAAGTGTGTCATCCTGGACGGTCGGGACGAGCCGCTGTGCGTTATCGAGACCACCGAGGTCGAGATCCGGCCATATAGTGAGGTGGACGCCCGCTTCGCCTACGAGGAAGGCGAAGGAGATCGCTCGCTACAGTACTGGAGAGACGAGCACTGGCGCTTCTTCACCCGCTCGCTGGCGGAGATAGGCGAGGAGCCGACGCCCGAGATGCCGCTGGTGTGCGAGCGGTTTCAGATAGTGCATTCGTGAGTTTGATAGCTACACTAGGTTTGTATGACTATGAGATTTTGCTTCCCTCAACTCAACAAAATTCATGAGATTTCCAAACGGCCAATCTTGGCAGTGGATCTCGGATTTGCTAATCGTAAGAAGTCTTGCGGGCTTGCCTCTCAGGAAGTGCAGAGCGAAGAATGTCAAGTCAAAGACCTGGACTTCGGACATTGTGTCCAGCGTACGGTCGAGTTTCTTTCGGAGAACAAAGATTCAGTACTTATTGTTGAAGCGCCACTCTCTGGTCTATTCGACTTTAAAGGCAACCCTAAAGGTCGCTTACCGTTTGAGAAAGGCGAGACCGGCACTAATCCAAGGTATTGGTACACAGGAGCCGGAGCCTCAGTTGGCCTCGGGGCGATATTCTTTTTCTCTCGCCTCCGTGAGCGTTTAGGCTCGACATCCAACGCAACGGTGAGTGTGGTCGAGGGATTTATCTCATTCAAGACCAGCCCAACCAAAGATTCCGAAGATGCGCTTGCCCTATTAAAGGCTTTTCGCAACTCGCACGAGGAGGGATTATACGAGGTTACAGCAGGTATGGATGAGCGTTCGACTAGTTTTCTCAGTTTCGCCGGTCTCTGTTTACCGGAGGCTTCCTGTCCCCTCGTTCTGGCTGTGGACGTATGAACGCTCCACAAGTGTTTGTAAAACTGTAACACAGAACGTAGAAGCTACGACTAGAATCGCGTAGCTTCTGAAAAGAAAGGATCGAAGTATAGTCCGCATAGCCCACATCTCGGATACGCACCTCGGGTACAGCCGCTACGCGCGGCTCGACCCGGCGACCAACCGCAACCAGCGGGAGGTGGACGTGCAGCGGGCCTACGAGCGGGTGGTGGATGAGGCGCTCGCACGGGACGTGGATCTCGTGTTGCACTCGGGGGACGTGTTCGACACGGTGAGGCCGGCGACGCACGTGATTATCCACTTCCTCAAGCAGACAGCCCGAATAACGGCTGGCGCGGGCATCCCCTACCTGGTCATAGCGGGCAACCACGAGACGCCGCGCCTGCGCACCACGACCGCCGCCCTGGAGTACGCGAACCTCGTGAACGCCGTCTCCGTCCACGGCTTCGAGCAAGAGTACCTCGCCCAGGAGATTGACGGTGTGACGGTCGGGTTCACGCTTGTACCGCACGGAGCGCTCGCCGACGTCGGGGCGGTTACGCCGGACCGGGACGCGGACGTGAATATCCTCGTTACGCACGGGCTGGTGCCGAACCTGGAGAGCCGCCAGCACGAGATGGGCGAGGCCAACCTGCACGCCGGGATGCTCGAAGGCCGCTTCGACTACATAGCCCTCGGCCACTACCACGACTCCCATGAGCACAAGCCGAACGCCTTCTACGCCGGGGCGACCGAACGGTTCGGCTTCGGTGAGGTGGCCTCCTCGACCGGGTTCTCCATCGTCGAGTTCGATTCCGACGGGCTACAGAAAGTCGAGCACGTGCCGGTACAGGCGCGGGACATGATCGACCTGGACGTGATCCACGCCCGCGAGCTGGACGCCACTCAGCTCACCGAGGAGATCCGGAAGCGCACCGAGAGCGTCGAGCTAGACGGCGCGATGGTCCGTCTGCGAGCCTACGACGTGCGGCGCGGCGTCGCAAGCGGCGTGGACCGGGAGCTAATACGCGACCTCCAGCGCCGCTGCCTCTCCTTCGACCTCGACCTCCGCCCCGAGGAGCGCGCCGACGCCCCCGGCGAGGATAGCGAGCGTCCCTCCGCAGCCTTTGGGCCGCTCACGGAGGAGTTCTCCGCCTTCGTCGCCGAGCGCCGGGAGCAGGGGGATCTGGAGAAGGAGTTCGCCGAGGAGTTTCTGGAGAAGGGCAAAGCGTACCTGTCCCGGGCGGCGAGCAGCGAGCCCGCGGAGGAGGATAGTTGAACCTCGAACGGCTGTACATCCAGAACTACAAGCAGCTCCGGGAGCCGATCGAGCTGAGGCCGCCGGAGGGTGCTATAGGCGTGATCGGGGCCAACGGCACCGGCAAGTCCAGCCTGTTCGAGAGCATCCTGTGGGCCTTCTTCGGCACCCGCTCGGGAGACCAACGTATCTCCAATGCTCTGATCCCCTGGTCCGGCGGCTCCACCAAGGACCCGACCGTCGTCGAGGCTACGCTCTCCATCGGCGGCCGCCCCTACACCGTCCGCCGCCAGCTAAGGAGCGGCCAGACCACCGCCGAGGCGAAGGACCCGGACGGCTCCGTAGTCGTGAGCGGGGCGTCGGACGTGACGAAGTGGGCCCAGGCGCACCTGCTGGGGATGGACCGCACGGCGTTCGAGGCGACGTTCTTCGCCCGTCAGAAGGAGCTAAAGTTCTTCGCCCAGGACGACGGCATAAGCCGGGTGCGCCGCGTCAGCCGCATGCTCGGCATCAACAGCGTCGAGGACGCCCAGAAGCTCCTGCGCGACGACCGCAACGGCCTGCGCGCCGAGGCCCGGAGCATCGAGTCCCGCCTCGAGGAGGCCGACGTCGAGGGCCACAGGCGGGAGCTGGAAGAGGCCCAGACCGAGTCGGGGCGCATAGAGGAGGAGCTAGAGAAAGTATCGACCCGACACGACGAGGCCGCCGCAGAGCTAGAAGCAGACCGCCAGAAGCGCCGCGCGCTGGAGGAGAGCTACCGCAAGCACGTCGAGGCGACGAACCGGTTGCGCCAGGCCGGGGGCGAGCGGGATCGCGCCGCCGACCGCGCCGAGAACGCCCGCAAGACCCTCGCCGAACTCTCCGAGGCCGAGAGTGAGCTATCCGGGCTCAAGCCCGAGGCTGAGAGACTGCCCGGCGTCGAGGAGGAGCTTGCGTGGCTGGAGGAGGAGCGCCAGAAGGCCGAGCGTCTGGAGCGCGCCAGAGAGGAGCGCAAGGAGTCCCAGACCGCCCTGGCCCGCGCCGAGTCCGGGCTGTGGAAGACGCTTGACGGTCTCGACGACCCCGAGCGCCCCGAGCCGCTGTCCGGCTGGAACGACCTGTTCGGGCTGGAAGGCGAGCGGTTCTTCGCGGAGTCCGTGCGAGTCCTGGGACTGGCCGCCGGGGAGCTGGATAGCGCCGAGGGGCGCTTATCCGGGCTGGAGCGGCTGCGGGAGGATCACGCCGCCCTCTCCGAATCCCGGGCCGAGTCCGAGAGGCTCCGGGAGCGCCACGAGGCCGCGCAGACGGAGGTCGAGAGGCTGGAGGCTGAGATCGGGGAGCTCTCCGGCGGCGAGGACCTGGAGGAGCGGGAGAAGGCCCTGCGCGAGGAGGCCGAGACGCTGCGCGAGCTTTCGGCGAACCGCCGGGGGACGGCAAACTCCCTGGAGCAGGAGGCGAAGAACGTCGAGAAGGCCCGCGAGGCCATAGAGCGCGGCGCCGAGGAACACTGCCCCACCTGTCACCGCCCCTTCGACGAGGGCGAGCAGGACGAGATCCTGGAGAGCCTCACCCGCCAGGCCTCCGGCACGAGAAACAGGGCCGAGAAGAGCCGCGAGGAGGCCGCCCGCCACGCCGCCGACGCCGAGCGCGCCGAGGAGCGGCTGCAGAGGGTGGGCGGCCTCCTCAAGCGCTGGCGCGGGCTGCGCGAGGAGCTCTCCAGCGCCCGCAGCACGGTCTCGGATCGCAGGGAGTCGCTGGCCGAAGCCCAGAAACGCGTCTCCGAGCTCGAAGAGTCACTCGCCGGCGAGGAGCCGCCGGAGGAAGAGCATCTGACGGAAGCTCGCGCCTGCTGCGAGGAGCTCCGGGCGCTGCGCGACGCGCTCCCCGGAGTAAAGAGCCTCGCCCGCGAGCACGAGGAGCAGTCCAGGCGGCTGGAGAAGGTAAAGACGGAGATACAGTCCCTCTCGGAGGTGGCCTACGACGCCGAGGCTCACCGCGCCAAGCAGCAGGAGAAGACCCGCCTCGAGCGTGCCGCCGGCCGCGCCGAGGAGCTGGAGCGCCGCCTCGCCACCCGCCCGCAGGTAGAAGAGACGCTGGCCGAGGCCGAGAAGGGGCAGCGGGAGGCAGAGGATCGGGCGGAGGCCGTAAAGACCGAGCTTGCGGAGCTAGCCTTCGACGAGAGGGAGTACGCCGCCGCCGGAGAGCGGGTCACGGAGTCCGAGAAGCGGGTGGCGGAGCTGCGCGATGAGCGCGAGCGACTCGGCGGCGAGTGGAAGGACGCCGACAACCGCATCGGGCGAGCCAAGGCCGAGCTAAAGCGCCTCGACGACGACCGCAAGCTGGCGAACCGCCGCAGCGCCGAGGCCGCCCGCATGGACGAGATGGACGGGCTGTTCACCGAGTTCTTCCGTGGGCTGACCTCCCGCGTGAGGCCGGCGCTGGAGGCGGAGGCCTCCGATCTCATCCGCGAGCTAACCGACGGTCGTTACGAAAGCATGGAGTTCGACGACAACTATCGGGTCAAGCTCGTGGACCGCTTCGACGACTCCTACCCCGTCGAGCGGTTCTCGGGCGGAGAGGCCGACGTCGCGAGCCTGTCGGCGCGGGTCGCGCTGTCCAAGATCATCGCCCAGAAGAGCACCGAGTCTCTAGGCTTCCTCGTGCTCGACGAGGTCTTCGGCAGCCTGGACGCCGACCGGCGCTCGAACGTGCTAATGGCGCTGGAGCGACTCAAACGCTCCTTCGGCCAGATCTTCATCATCTCCCACGTCGGCGAGGTGCAAGAGTCCGCCCTGATGGACGAGGTGTGGAACCTCGAGGAGGACGATGAGGGCCGCTCCACGGTCAAGCGCGTCGAGCAGGGTACGGGCGCGGGAGAAGTCGCGGAGGCCCTGGGCTAGCCGGGCTGAGGACCCGAGAGCCGCGGCGCGGTATCCTCTTCCTCACCGGTGAGACGCTTCTCGAAGGTGCGCCGCCAGGAGAGGGACAGCTCCTCGACTCCGAGCAGCCGCTCCGTGGCCTCCAGGTCGTCCTCGTCGTGGTGCATTATCCGGTTCGCCTCTGAGACCGGGGCCTCCGGCGCGGGCCGCTCCACCAGGTACAGTTCGTCTCCCGCCGCGACCCGGCCCTCCTCTAGCACCCGGAAATAGAAGCCCGTGAGACTGGACTGCTGTACCCGGAGTGCGAGCTCTCTCTCGCCATAACGGGCGGCCAGCTTGTAGCAGGGCCTGCGCGGCTGGCTGACCTGCACCGCCGCCTCCCCGACGCGGAACACGTCGCCGATGCAGACGCCGGGCTCGGTAAGGCCCTGCGTGGAGAAGTTCTCGCCGAAAGCCGCCGGCGGGAGTTCCCGCCCGAGCCTCTCCGCCCAGTACGGGTAGTGTTCCAGAGGGTAGACGCAGGCCGCCTTCTCCGGGCCGCCGTGGGCCTTGAGATCCGCCTGTCCGTCGCCCGCGAGCCCGGTCCGGGAGAGCCACACCTTACCCTGAACCGGGCTCTTCACGAAGCCACTCTGGACCGCTTTGCCGCGGTTATCGAGCGGCGCGGGCAGCCCGGCGTTCAGGGAGAGTAGACTCGCCACAGCCTCCGTCTCGTCTCGCGTCAAGCTCACCACCTCCTCGCGGTTACTCTACCGGAAGTTCGCGGCGGGACCAAGCCGGGATACGAGCTCCCCGGCGTCGCGGTCCTCGAGGTCCTGCACCCCGAACTCCGCGCCGCGCCTCGACCTTCTGGTGCAAGACGAGGTCTTCGGCAGCCTCGGCGCCAGCAGGAAATCGAGCGTGCTCATGGCTCTTGAGCGGCTTACGCGGCCGTTCGGCGTGATCCCTTCACATAGTACGTCGGCGAGGTGCGGAATCTCTAAGAGGGCGCCGGCGCCGCGGCGCGGTCAAGCAATTCAGAAACCCTCCGTAACCGTAAAATCCACCACCCGCAGACCGGCCACGCGCCCAAACTCGCGCGCGTTAAGGCTCACGAGCGAAAGATCCCGGGAGCGGGCAAGCGCGGCTATAAGCAGATCGTTGGGCCCGATGGGCGTTCCAGCTCTTTCGAGATCCGCCCGGATCACCCCGTACTCCTCGGCGGCGCGATCGTCGAAGGGCTGGCTGGCGAAAGGCTTGAAGAACCTGCGCAAGACCTCCAAGTTGTGCTCGACCCACTCGCTCTTCCGGGCCCCGTAGTATAGCTCGGCCTTGGTTACGCCGCTCAGAACCACGGAGGAGGGCGCACGCTCCGCCAACCAGCGCGTAGCCTCTCGTCGGCCTTTGATCAGGGCTATGGCGGCATCCGTATCCAGCAGATACCTCATCCCGGTTCTCCGCCCAGAGCCTCTCGTATCTCGTAGTCTTCCTGTGAAGGCCGCTCTAGCTCGCCGGCCCAGCCTCCGAGCACCTCCTCGAAAAACCCTTCGGGCCAACCCTCTTCGCCGATCTCACGAGCCACGACCTCCGCCAGATAAGCCGAGACAGACATACCCCGTTCTCTGGCCCGGCTCTTCAAAGACTCCGCCGTGCCCTCCGGCACGTAAAGGTGAAGCTGCGGCACTCGTACCTCCAATCCTTTTTAGCAAATATACCACATATATTGAGTATATTTCCGGCGTTAGAGCCGGACGGGACCAAGCCAGGATACGAGCTCCCTGGCGTCGTGGTCCTCGAGGTCCTGCACCCCGAACTCCGCGCCGCCCGAGCCGGAGGCGACCCGGACCCGCAGGTGGGCGAGACCCGCCCTGCGTTGCAGGGGGTTGGAAACGGAGCTCCGGGACTGGAGCTTGCGGCGCGGGGCGAGCGCCGTGGTGCGGGCCAGGGCGCGCGAGCGGAGCACCACACACCCGGCAGCGTAGCTCCAGCCCGCATCCCGGTGGCGCAGCCAGCCCAGGAGCGCGGAGAGCGCGAGCAGCAAGAGGGCGGCGGGGTACGACCAGGCCGGTAGGGAGAGCCCGGAGGCGTAGAACGAGGTTAGCGCTAACGCGAGAAGGACGGCGGCCGGCGCGAGCGCCCGGAACACGTAGCGGCGCAGGGAGCGTGGAGGCGGCCTCTTCAGGGAAGCCGCGGTGAGCGCGCCCGAGAACTCCGGCACGGCGTCCCGCAGGAAATCCGGCGCGGCGCGGCGCGGCAGGAGCGGGAAAAGCGTGGTCGAGACGCCGGACTCGCTGCCGCCGTAGCCCGCGCTCTCCACCCGGAGCATGACGAGGCCGAGCGGCTGGCGCAGGATGCCTTCCACCAGCTGCACGGCCTGGATGCGGGCGAGCGGGATAGTAGCCTCCCGCTTCTCCAGCAGGCCGCGCCGGATATACAGGAACTCCTCGTCGCGGGAGAGGGTGAAGCCCGCGTAGGCCAGCACCGTGCCCGCTATAGCCAGCAGCCAGGCGAACACCCCTATGGCGATCGCCACGACGAGCACGGCCGTTACGGAGCTCGGGGCGAGAGAGTCGTACAGCCGCCGGACAAAACCCTCGGTAAAGAACTCGTCGAAGATCTGGGAGCCGACCGCGACGACGGAGAGGGCGACCCCGATCTGGCCGCTCGTCGCGCCCGCTATAAGGAGCTCCCGGGAGAGGAGACGTCTTATCTCGCGCGGACCACTCTCCTCGTCCCCGGCGGGCTCTACGACTCCACCCTCTATGGCGCGGCGCAGCTCCGCGGCCGAGGCCCGACTCAGGGCGGGGAGCGAGGCGTCGGACTCCTCCACCCCGCCTCCGGCGGTCTCCACCCGCAACTCCACGACGCCGAAGATGCGCTGCACGACGCCCCGCACCGTATCCACGGACTGGACGTGATCCAGCGGTATAGTCCGCTCGCTTTTCTGCAAGACGCCGCGGCGCAGGTAGAAGGCCGGGCCCGAGACGCTGTAGGTCGTGGCGCGCCAGGATAAAAACCCCCAGGCTCCCGCCCCGACCACCAGCACGGCGACCCCGAGCATCACCAGCAACAGGGTGGTGGGCCGGAGCCCGCCGCTAAACAGCGCCGCCACGCCCGGTATCGCGGCGGCCCCGGCCCACTGACGGGCGGATCTCAAGGCGGAGATGATCATGGCCGCCGGGTGCAGGCGGGAGGGCCCGACCGAGACCTCTGCGCCGCTCTCTACACCGGATACACCGCCGGGCTCCGGGCCGGAATCCGGGTCCGCCTCGTGGGGCTCCTCCCTCTCCGGGTGGCTCTCCGGATCAGAGCTCATCCTGCTCCCGGGCAAGCTCTGCTATGCGGTCGCGCACCTCTCCGGCCACGGGCGCGGAGAGCTCCGGAATCTGGTTCGGGCCGGCCGCCGTATAGAACACGACCGTCGCGAGCCCGAGCCCGCGCTCCAGCGGCCCCGTGCGGGTGTCCACGTGCTGGATGCGGGCGAGCGGCACCAGGGTCCGGCTCACCCACACGATGCCGCGCTGCAGGTCCACCTCGTCCGACCGGATCTCGTACCGCCACCGCCGCCACCTGAGGGTCGGTATGGCGACCACCAGGGTAAGTACCGCGAGGGCGGTAAGGGCGGCGGGGATCGTCCACAGGTACAAAGGCGCGCCCGCACCGAAGAAGAGCCCCCCGATAACACCACCGGAGAGCAGCACGATAAGAAGCGTCTGGACCGCGCCCGTGATCCGCCACAGAAGCCGGGCGCGGTGATCTAGCCGCTCGGAGGGCGCGTCCTTCAACCCCCGCCCGAACCTCCCGAGCCTACCGAACCGCCGGAACCGACAGAGGCCCCCGGAGACAGCGCGACCCCGAGGCCCACCTGCTCCAGATCCCCCATCCCCTTGGCCGCGAGCTGGCCGCAGGCGGCGTCTATGTCCTCGCCCCGGCTCGGGCGCAGCGTGGCCGAGAGCCCGAGCTCCTTGGCGCGCCCGAGAAAGGCGCGGGCACCGGCGCGGGAGGTCGCGGCGTACCCGGTATCCGTCCAGTTGAAGCGCAAGAGGTTCAGATGATACAGCGGGTGATCCAGAAGCTCCGCCAGCGCCGTGGCGTGCTTCATGGAGTCGTTCACCCCTTCGAGCAGCGTGTACTCGAAGAACAGCTTGCGGCGGGTCTCGTCCACGAAGTAGCGGGCGGCGTCCATCACCTCCGGGATGGAGTGGCGGGAGGCGACGGGCATGATCCTCTTCCGCTCCTCCTCGAAGGGGGTGTGGAGCGAGATCGCGAGGTGAAACTGCTCGGGCTCGTCGGTGTAGCGTCTTATCTTGTCCACCAGCCCGCTGGTCGAGACGGCGATGGAGCGCGCCGCGAGGTTAAGTCCACCGGAGTCGTTCAGGACCCGCAGCGACTCTATGAGCTCGTTGTAGTTCAGGAACGGCTCACCCATGCCCATGACCACGACGTTCGACACCCGCTCGGGCGCGATGTCGCGGGAGACGGTCAGGACCTGCTCGGCGATCTCACGCCGCTTGAGGTTGCGGCTGATCCCGAGCAGCCCCGTGGCGCAGAAGGTGCAGGCCATCGGGCAGCCGATCTGGGTGGAGATACACACCGTGTGACGGCCCCCTTCCGGGATCATGACCGTCTCTATGGAGTGGCCGTCGTGGGTCTCGAAGAGGTACTTGCGGGTGCCGTCGGTGGCCCGGGCCACGCCCTTTAGCGAGAGCACGGTCGCCGGCGCCTCCTCGTTTAGCGCGGCGCGCAGGTCCTTTGGGAGGTCCGTGGCCTCCTCCCAGTCCCGCGCCAGCCCGACAGTCAGCGCCCGGTACGCCTGTCCGAGCCGGAAGCCGGGCTCCCCTCTCTCGGACAGCACCTCTCCTACCTCCGGCAGAAACTCTTCGATCCTCGATGAGACCTTCGACACGTCTGAAACACGCTCCTCGGCGCCCGGCCCGGGGATCTTTCGAACCCCCCGGCGGCGCGGCCTACGATATTAGATACATTCCGACATTCCAGGCACATCCGGCCACCCGCAAGCGAAACGGGCCCGGCACGTCCTGCAGTTCCGCGCGACTCCGCGCAATCCTACAGTTCAATTATAAAGGCGGGGCCAAAAGTGTGGCGATCCAGGCGTGGGCCGCCAGGACTTTAGGGGTTAGAATTCGCTCCCCCGGATATAACGGATGTGGATAACGGAGCTGACGGAGTAGACTCCGGCCGGGGGCCGTTGGAGAACGAGACGAAAGGCCGGCGAGCCACGGGCCAGTTGCCGCAGATCCCGCTAAACCTGAATACGCTCGACCTGTTCATAATCCTGTTCGCGGTCCTGCTGGTGATACGCGGCGCCCGCACCGGGTTCCTGGCGGGGGCGTTCTCGCTCGCCGGGGTCGCGCTCGGGGCGATACTGGGCTCCCGGCTCGCGCCGATGCTGCTCTCGGAGACGGAGGACCCGCTTTTCAGGGCCGCGATCACGCTCGCCTGCATCCTGGCTTTCGCGGTGCTCGGGGACGCGCTGGCGCGCTCGGCCGGACGCTTCGTGCGCGCCCGGCTCACCGGCCCGACCACCTCTGCAGCCGACGGCGCGGGCGGGGCCGCGCTCGGGCTCGCGCTCTCGCTGGTGCTCGTCTGGGTCGGGGGGCTCTTCGCCCTACAGTTGCCGCCGCTGGCGACCCTCCAGCCCTCGATAGAACGCTCCCAGATCCTCCAGACCCTCAATCAGCGCATGCCCTCTCAGGTGGTGGCCCAGGCCGTCGCCCAGTTCGACCCGCTGCCGGAGCTGCAGGGCCCGCACGCGAACGTACCGGACCCGGCGGCGGGCATCGCCCGCGACCCCCAGGTTCTCCAGGCCGCGGACAGCACCGTGCGGGTGACCGGGGTCGCCTGCGGCTACGGAGTCGGGGGCTCGGGCTGGGTCGCCGCCCCGGAGACCGTGGTTACCAACGCCCACGTCGTGGCCGGTGAGAGCGTCACCCGCGTGCAGGTGGCGGGCTCGGGCCCGAGCCTGTCCGCCGAGGTCCGGGAGTTCGACCGCAGAAACGACATAGCGATACTCCACGTCGAGGGGCTGGACGCCGCCCCGCTGCGGACCGCCGTCCCGCGCCCCGGCGAGTCCGCGGCGGTCATAGGCTTCCCCGAGAACGGGCCGCTCGACGTGCAGCCCGGACGTACCGGCGACACCCGGCGGGTACTCTCGGGCAACGCCTACAACCAGGGGCCAGTAGAGCGCGACGTTACCAGCTTCCGGGTAAACGTCCGATCCGGCAACTCCGGAGGACCGGTGGTGAACGGCGAGGGCGAGGTGGTCTCGACCATCTTCGCCAGCCGCGCCGACTCGGGCGAGTCCGGCTACGGCATCCCGCCGAGCATAGTCAACAGCCGGCTACAGGAGGCAGATAACCGCTCCGGCCCCGTCTCCACCGGCCCCTGCGCCGCGTAAAAGCGGTCAGCCGCAACGGTCAGCCGTCGGCGGAATCCCGTCAGCAGATCGGGCACGGATCGGGCACGGATCGGGCACGGATCGGGAGTACGCCTGCACGGTCTCACTGTGAACGCCGGCTGCTAGTGCGGGTTTGGCGAATCGACGATGAGCATACGGATTTCCTCGGGCAGGTGTTCGATCTGCCACTCGCGCTCACCTTCGGCCTCAGCGTCCCCCTCCGCTCGGGCGGCTCGCAGGGCGTAGGTAGCAGCCTCCGGGGCGTGATCGGCCATGTGGGCGCTCCCCACGGCGTGGCCCGTAGCTCGCGCGGCATCTCGCGCCACACCTTCAGGAGCATCCCGCGCGGCCCCGTGCGCCTCGGCACTCGCCGCCCGTGCCTCGCCAACGGTGGCCTCCCCGCGCACCCAGGCTCGCGCCGTGTAGATCGCCCTCCGGGGCCTGTCGTCCCGCGGACGCTTCCCGCTGAACAACGGCAGCACTCGCTCGGCGCAGTCCGCCGCCCAGGTTGCGAGCAGAAGATGCTCGTGCGGTCCAAGCGGTCCCCCGCGATGAGCCGCCTTGAAGCGTTCGTGCCTCATCGCCGCCGGACCGCTTTCTAGCCCGACTCTTCGCGGATGATCTTCTCCAGGGCGACGCGGCTGCGGCGGAGCTCGGCCTCCACCGTGGCCAGTCGCGAGAGTGAGGACTCGGAGAGCCGGTCGCGGTCCACCTCCTCCCGCACCGAAGTCGCCGCCTCGTCCATCGCGGTAAGGGCGCTCTGTAGCGGGATCAGGTCGCTCTCGTTACGTTCGTCTCCGCGTTCCATGTCTCCTCTACCAGAGCTCCCGGCCGGCGCGGCGACTGGAGCTCCGGTTGATCTTCTCCGCGCCGCGATACGCGTCGTAAACCGCCCACACCCACACTATCGGCAGCAGCACCCAGCCGATGAGAATCGCGGTCAACGCGCCGTTTATCATCTGCACCACTATAATGATGATGCCTTTCAGTATCTGGCCGTTGTAGATCTGACCCAGACCGTTTATCAGCGCGCTCAACACCGCGGCTAACCCGGCACTCTTCATAACAGCCTCCTGTCTCATCCTGTATCTTCCGCCGCCTCAATATACGAGCGTATACGCCGACTCCGGCTAACCGTTGCGCTCGTAACGCTCCAGGTGGAGCTCCTTGAGGCGCTCGTACTCCGGGTCCGCCGTCACCTCGCCCCACTTGTCCCGGAAGATCTCCGCCGCCCGCGCCTTTTCCGCGCCCTCCTCTTCCCGGGGCCGGCTCTTGTTGCCGCCGACGTGCTTCGCGTAGCGTCTGGCTCTTGTATAGCCCATCTGCAAGAACTTCCGCGCGACGTCCATCCCGACGAAATCCTCCGCATCCCGATACCCGAGATACCGCTCGTGGATGCGCTCGGAGGCCCGCCGCGCCGTCTCCTCGTCCTTGAAGCCCCACAGAGGCAGAAGCTCCGACTTGTACGGCTCGGCGTGGAACACGCCCTGCTCGCCGCGCCCTACCCGGTACTCCTCCGGATGCTCCCGCAAGTCTATACCCTCGAACCTGTAACCCATTCCGCAAGTCTAATCCAGAGGACCGGGCTCCTCCCGACATTTTTCCTCCACTCCCGTAAAACAGCATCGTCACCGTTGACACAATCGTACGGCCAGATAAAATAAACGGTACAGTATAGTTTATAAAAGGAGACCATCGAGTTGGGTAGGCCGGCAGGCGGGGTCGAGAGCAGGACGGAGGCCAAGCGGGGTCAGATCCTGGCCGGGGCCAGGAGGGTGTTCTTGCGAGGAGGTTTCGCGGCGGCGAGCATGGACGTGATCTCCGACGAGGCGCAGGTTTCCAAGCGTACCCTGTATTCCTATTACCAGAGCAAGGAAGAGCTTTTCACGGACGTCCTGCGAGGGCTCACCGTCGAGAACCCGCGAACCCGGGTACTCGGTTTCGTGCAGGGTGTACGGCCGGGGAGCTCCGGGGAGTTACGGGAGGCACTCTCGGGTCTGGCGGAAAAGCTGATCGCGACCATGATGGACCCGGACTATCTGGCTTTGCTGCGCACCATCATCGCCGACTCCCACCGCTTCCCGCAGCTCGGTGAGGTCTTCCGCTCCACGGTCCCCGAGGTAGGGATCAGGGCAGGCAGCGACATGATCCGGCGCTCCCAGGAGAATGGGGTGGCGGTCCAGGGCGACCCGGAGGTCATGATGCGCATGTTTATAGGGCCGCTGCTCACCTATGCCCTGACCGGGGGGTTGCTCAATCCCGGAGAGCCGGAACCACCCGCGCCAGAGAAGATCGAGGAGATAGTCGGTCTGTACATGAAGGCGATCTCATACGAGAGAGAGCCGGAGAGGAGCGAAGAATGACCACTACCGACGTACTTATCGTCGGAGCGGGGCCGACGGGGCTTACGGCGGCGAACGTGCTCCAGAAAAGCAGGGTCGAGTTCAGGATCGTGGACAAGACGAGCGGTCCCGTAAAGGAGAGCCGGGCGCTGGGGGTTCAGGCCAAGACCCTGGAGCTATTCGACAAGCTCGGCCTCGCGGATCGGGCGGTCGAGGAAGGCCAGAGGATCGGGGCAGCGGAGATGCTCAAGAGGGGTAGACCCGTCGGGAAGCTCTCTTTCTTCGAGGATGATCGGGGAGGCCGCAGCCCCTATCCATTCGCCCTCATCTACGAGCAGAATCGCATCGAGCGGCTCCTGATCCAGGGCCTAGAAGAGTCCGGAGGGGGAGTCGAGTGGGGCACGGAGCTTCTTTCCGCGACCCAGACGCCGGGCGGAGCCACGGCGGCCGTCCGTCGGCCCGACGGCTCGGAGGAGACCATTGAGGCGGGCTGGGTGATCGCCGCGGACGGGGCGGGCAGCCCGATCCGTCACTCCCTGGGCCTGAGCTTCGAGGGCGGCACCTACGAGGAAACCCTGTTTCTGGCGGACGTGGAGCTGGAATGGGAACTCGATCCGCACCGGCTGTATCTGGATCTAACATCGGGAGGCTTCTACGCCTTCTTCCCGATGCCCGGCAAGAACCGCTTCCGAATCGTCGGGGGCGTGCCGGAGAACCTGGAAGGCAAAGAGGCGTTTACGAGCCGGGACATCCAGGATCTCCTCGACAGGCATAGCGGCGTACAGACCAGGGTCACGGCGACCCACTGGAGCAGCGTGTACAAGATCCACCGCAGAATGACCGAGCGGTTCCGCGTCGGGCATACCTTCCTCGCCGGGGACGCGGCCCACATCCACTCCCCCGCGGGAGCCCAGGGCATGAACACCGGCATCGGCGACGCCTACAACCTGGCCTGGAAGCTGGCGCTCGTGACGAAGGGCGAGGCTCGTGAATCACTCCTCGACTCCTACGAGGCCGAGAGGATGCCCTTTGCCCGCGCCATACTGAACGGCTCGGACCGGGGCTTCTCCCTCCAGGTCACGAAGAACCCGCTCGCAAAAGGAGCCAAGCTCTTCGTGCTCCCCCTGCTCTTCCGGCTAGTCTCTGCGGTACCGCCTCTGAGCCGCCGAGCTTTCTGGTTCGTCTCCCAGCTCTGGACGCAATACCGCGAGAGCCCGGCCGTTTCCCGGAACGATTCGGCAAGTAGAGGACCCAGAAGACCTAGAGGACCCAAAGCCGGCGAACGCGTCCCCTACGGCTTCTTCGAGTCTGGCGCCGAGTCCGGCGAGAGCATCTTCGAGAGCCTCCGGGGCACAGATCATCATCTGCTGCTCTTTGAAGGAGAAACGCCGGATGGAGCCCACCTGGACGCCGCCCGGGAGGAGTTAGAGAGTCTGCTAGGCCGTTACGAGTTTCCGGTCCACGTCCATCAGGTGGACTCGGGGAACAGGCAACTGCACCGGAGGTACGGCCTCCGGGGGCCGGAACTATTCCTCATCCGGCCCGACGGCCACATAGCCTACCGGGGAAGGGTCTCGGACATCGTGGGCTTGAAGCTGTACCTCGACCGGTTCTTCCTCGAGAGCCGGGACATCGCCGGGCGGAGTAGGCCGCAGACGGCCGGGGAGAGCTTGAGGGCATGAAGAAACGAAGTAACCGAAAATGCCGCTAACCACGCTCCTACTAGACAGAGCCCCGTCCGGCTCCGGCGCGGCAGGCGTGGACCGGCCGCCGCGAGGGCCCCGGGAGGTAAAAGAGCGGACCCGGAGTGTAGAGGTGCACACAGGGGTGAACGGGGAGGTTGAATAGTAGAGGCTCTTGGTGGAATATCCCGGGCATGAGTACGGATCAGAAGACCCAGAGCCAGCAGATACTGTTCACCCGCGGCGTCCCCCCCGCCGAGGCGCTCCCCGCCGAAGACCTGGGCGAGTGCTTCGACTCCGTCGTCCGCAACGACACGAGCGTCGTCCTCCAGTACGGCCAGCAGCGAGGCTACGCGCCCCTCCGCAAACAGCTAGCGGAGGAGTACGGCGTCTCCGACGACGAGGTCCTCGTCGGCAACGGCTCGTTGCAGCTCCAGGACCTCCTCTCGAAGCACCTCGTAAACGAGGAAGATGCGGTCTTTACCGAGCAGCCGAGCTACGACCGCTCCATCCTGACCTTCCGGCGCAACGGCGCGCGCGTAACCGGCATCCCGCTGGAAGAGGACGGGATAGACGTCGAACGGCTGGAGAGGGCGCTGGAGCGCGAGGTCCCGGCGTTCTTGTACCTCGTGCCGGACTTCCAGAACCCGACCGGCGCGACGCTCTCGCTCGAGAAGCGCCGCAGGGTCGTGGAGCTGGCGGAGAGGTACGGCTTCTACATCCTGGAGGACATCCCGTATCGTAAGCTCCGGTACCGGGGCGAGGACCTGCCGCTTTTGCGCGAGCTGGACTCAGCAGGCCGCGTAATCACGGTAAGCTCGTTCAGCAAGCTCCTCAGCCCCGGAATGCGGGTCGGGTTCATGATCGGCTCGAAAGGGCTAATAGACGACCTCACCGGCCTCGCCGAGAACACGTACCTCGCGCCCGTCCTCCCGACCCAGGCCGCAGTCTCCGAGTACATCGGGCGCGGCATGCTCGCGCCGAACGTCGAGAGCCTCAAGGAGCTGTACCGCCCGCGCTGGGAGGCGATGACCTCCTCCGTGAAGCAGGAGCTTCCGGGCGCGACGATGTTTACGTCCAACGGCGGGTTCTTCGTCGGCGTGATGCTGCCGGAGGACGCGAACACGCAGAACCTGGTGGGCCGCGCGAAGGAGCAGGGACTCGTCCTCACGCCCGGCGAGTCGTTCTTCGCCGACTCGGACGACGGGGAGCCGCCCCGCGGCGAGCGGTTCGTGCGGCTGCCGTTCTGCGCCGTTACGACGGACCAGATCGAGGAAGGTGTAAGCCGCCTCGCCGGGCTGGTGTAGCCGCACCTGTATCGGCGGACCGGGCTACTCCCCGGTCTGCCGCGATTTTCTGCCGTAGAGCCTGGTAAGGGGCGCGGCGCTCACGCCGTGGACGACTATGGAGGCGGTGATGAGCAGGCTGCCGACGGTCCACGCCTCCTCGACGCCGGTCTCGCGCAGGGCGAGCGTGGCGTAGAAAAGGGCGGCGACGCCTATCGGGCCGAACCAGCCGAAGAACAGTACGTCCTTGCGGTCCCGCAGACCGGATACCAGCGGCGAGAGCGCGGCGAGCGCCGGGAGCCGGCGGAGGAGCAGGATGCCGACGACCAGCGCGGGGGCGACCCAGCCGAGATCCCACCATCCCCCGAAAGGCAGCGACATCCCGAGCAGCGCGAACACCGGCAGCGTGAAGAATGAGTTGACGGCCTCCTGCTCGGACTCCTCCTCCACGCGGTAGCTATCCTCTACGGCCATGCTAAAGGCCAGCCCGGCGGCGAACACCGCGAGCACCCCGTCGGTGCCGAGCAGCTTTGCCCCGCCGAGCACCGCGACCGAGAGCGCGATGGTGTACGCCAGAAACGAGGTCCGCTCGACCATGCCGCTGGCCTCTGCCTTCTCTAGCAGCCAGCCGGCCCCGTAGCCGATAACCGCACCGAGAACGACCGCGCCGGTCACCTCCCACAGCACGACCTGTAGCACCCACTCCCCGAGCGCCTCGCCGGCCGGGCGCTGGAGCATCAGGATGGAGATAAAGACCAGCGGGTAGGCCAGACCGTCGTTCGCCCCGGACTCGCCGGAGAGCAGGTGCCGGACGCGGCCCGGCAGGTTCCTGTCGGCCACGCCACCGGTAACGATGCTGCTGGCGATCACGGGGTCGGTCGGCGTGACTACGGCCCCGATGAGCATCGCCGCCCAGAACGGTAGCCCGAGCAACAAAAACGCGAGAAGCCCGCTGGCGAGCCACATCAGGACCATCACCGGCCCGAGGAGTAACGCGAGCGGCCGCCAGTGCTCCAGCACGTAGCGGCGCGGCAGCCTGAGGGCGATGCCCATGAGCGAGATCCCGAGCGTAAGCCGGGCCGCCTGCTCCAGGATAGCCTCCTGGCTACCCCACGAGGCCACGTCCAGAGCCCCCGTCACGGCGGGGCCGATCAAGACCCCCACAACGAGCGCCACGAGCGGCGTCGAGAGCAGGCTCCGCTTCAAGGGCTCCGAGAGCAGCCCGAGCACCAGCACCAGCATCCCGACCGTGAGCAGGGCTATGTTCAAAGAGCTCAAGTAACGCCGCCTCCACGACTCTGTTTACCGGGACCCATAAGGAAAGTGCGATCCTACACCAGCAATCGGAGCCACGGAGGTATGTTCTCCCGTAGCCCGGACCGCCAAACACCCGGCTGGGCTCGGATGAATTCGGGTAAAAGACCCGTATCGGGGTTTTGTAGGGATTTATGGGGCCACACTGTGAAAGCTTTATTTGCCGTGCCCGCCATATACGTTTACATTACCTTTGTGTAGAAACGAGTTTTTGAGCAAACCAGCGGTCGAGACTACGGGTCTTGTCCGGTATAGCGACGAGCTAGGGGAGTTAGGGTTACATGTACAAAGAGGTCTACGTCCCGGTAGATAACTCCGACTACTCCAACCAGGCGTGCGTCATAGGGGTAGACGTTGCGCGCAGGTTCGGCGGCAGGGTCGCCGGCAGCCACGCCTACGCCGCAAAGATGCACGACGTGCGTTTCCGGCAGATGGAGTCGGGTCTCCCGGAGGAGTTCCGCGACGAGGACGAGATGAAGCGGCAGCGCAAGATCCACGACCAGCTCATCACCAAGGGCCTCGAGATCATCACCGACTCCTACATAGACGTACTCGAGCCCCTGTGCGAGAAGCACGAGGTCGAGCTCGTCCGCCGTTCCCTGGAAGGCAAGAACTTCAAGGTCATCGCCGACGACGTGAACGAGGGCGACTACGACCTCGTCGTCATGGGCGCGATGGGTATGGCAGCCGTCAAGGATACGGTGCTTGGTAGCGTGACCGAGCGTGTCAGCCGCCGGCTGCAGAGCGCGGACTGCCTGATCGTCAAGGACCTCGACCGCAACCCGTTCGACCACATCGTCGTCACCGTGGACGGCTCGCCGAAGTCGCTCGGCGGCCTCAAGCACGCCATAGATCTCGCGAAGGAGTTCGGTGGCACGGTCGAGGCCATCAGCGTGTTCGACCCGTACTTCCACTACGCGATGTTCCACTCTATCGCCGGGGTGCTTTCGAGCAAGGCGCAGAAGGTTTTCCGCTTCAAGGAGCAGGAGAAGCTGCACGAGGAGATCATCGACTCGGGTCTTGCAAAGATCTACACCGCCCACCTCGAGGTCGCCCGCAAGATCGCCGAGGACGAGGGCGTGGATCTCAAGACCACTCTCCTCGCCGGCAAGCCCTTCGAGCAGACCTACAAGTACGTCGAGGAGGTGCAGCCCACGACGGTCGTGATGGGCCGCATCGGCTACCACTCCGACGACGAGATGGACATGGGCTCGAACGCCGAGAACATGATGCGCTACCTGCCGGTAAACGTCATGGTTACCAACTTCGAGTACCAGGCTCCCGACCTGTACACCGCCGCCGAGCACATGACCTGGACCAAGGAGGCCCTGGAGCGGATGGACCGCATCCCCGGCTTCGTGGTCGGCATGGCTACGGGCGCGGTGCTGCGCTACGCGCTGGAGAAGGGCTACACGGTCATCACCGGCGGCGTCATAGACGAGGTCATCGAGAATATCCTCCCGCCGGGTGCTATGGACTCCATGCGCGCCGTCGGCGACGAGATGCGCCGCCGCGAGGCCGAGGGCGAGGACGGATCGGTAGACTCCCTGTTCCAGGACTTCGACGAGCGAACCGCGAACAAGAACGCCGCGAATGGGACCAACGGCAACGGCTCAAACGGCAACGGTCACAAGTCAGAGAAGGAAGAGTTCCTCGCAAACGGCGCGGGCGGCTACGGCCAGTCCGAGTACGAGGGTGATGTGGTCGGGGTATCGGAGGAGGTACAGAACGAGATATCCCGCGCAGCCCAGGGCCACGACCGCTACGAGTGCGATAACTGCCGCTACGTGGCGAAGGGCATGCCCGCCCAGTGTCCGGTCTGCGGCATGGACCCGACCCACTTCCACGCGGTTGACGCCGAGATCACCCAGATCCAGGGCGACGAGAGCCTGGAGACCTCGAACGTCTACGACGGCCGCGAGCTGCTGTGGACCGACGACGCAAAGCGCCTGCTGGACTCGCTAGAGGCCTGGCAGGAGAAGCGCCGCGTCATGGCCCGCGTCGAGAAGAGCGCCCTCAAGAAGGGCTACACCACGATCACCCGCGAGTACGTCGAGCAGTGCTACCGCGAGGAGACCGGCCGCGACTACTACGAGACGACATCCGGCCCCACGAGCACCGACGCCCACGCCTACCCCCAGCGCGACACAAACGGTAGCAACGGCAGTGCGCCAGTGGTAGAAGAGACGAACGGCAACGGCTCCGCCCCGACCGGCTCGGCCTGCCCGGTAAGCCACGCCAAGGAGAAGGTCGAGCAGGAGACCGGCGCGAGTTGCCCGGTAGACCACTCCTCGTTCGCAAAGGCCGGAGCCCAGGTCCCCGAGGGCGGCTCCAAGGAGTTCGCCTGGACCGGCGACGCCATCGAGCGGCTGGAGCGCGCGCCGAGAGGCTTCATGCGCAACATCTCCCGCAACATGACCGAGAAGCTCGCCCGCGAGCGCGGCGTACAGGAGATAGACCTCCCGCTCGTCGAGGACTCGCTGAGCGGGGCGCGCGACACGATGGAAGACGTTATAACGGGTCAGATCTCCATCGCAGACCTCGCCAAGGACCACGGCCAGTCCGTCGAGGGCGAGAACGGCGAGGCCCCGCACCCGAACATGACCGTCACCATGGTCTGCCCAACCTGCACCGAGGAGCTAGAGGGCGTCCAGCCCCCCGAGGAGTGCCCGGTCTGCGGAGCCCCCGGCGAGGAGTTCGAGGCCAAGGAGCTATAACGCGGCCGCGATAACGGCAAACCACAGAGCCCCGGCCCACAGGATGGGTTCGGGGCTCTTTCAACGGAGCGAGAGAGGCACGAGTTGGCGCAAACCCACAAGGTCACCTTCAAGCAGAGCGGCATCACCATAGACGTGGCCGAAGACGAGTACATCCTCGAAAAAGCCGAGGAAGCCGGCCTCACCCTCCCCTACGACTGCCGCAGCGGAACCTGCGTCACCTGCTCCCAGATGTGCCTCTCCGGCGAGATAGACCAGGACATGGCCTTCGCCATCGACGATGACGACGCCGAGCAGGGCTGGCGACTCATCTGCATCGGCAGCCCGCTATCTGATGTGGAACTAGATATTTAGGCGTTTGCAGAAAGTAACAGACTATTACGCTGCTCCCTGCACCATCTCTAGAGCATCGCGATAGATGAATGGAACCCAATAAGTAGGAACTTCTTTAGCTTTACGTTTCTCAAAGAACCCAATTTCGACAAGTTTTTCGGCCATTGAAGAGGCTTCTGTCCTATCAACCTCCCAAACTTTCATTAAGCTTTCGACAGTCTGTTCAGTCTTCTGCCCATCTAAAAGGTTTAGCCAAGGTTCAAGTGTAGGATGCTCAGCACAAAGAGTCTGCTCAAATCTAACTCTAGAAACCGGCTTCAAAGCTTCTTTCAAAGCACCTCTCTCAAACAACGCTTCTTCTGGAGGTTCTTCTAACCCAGTCTCTAATCTCTGCAATTGCTCTTCCCTCGCAGAAGATAAGAAATGTATCAACTCGCGAGGGGCAGTCTGGTTTATGGGGTCTCCTGTACGAGAAATTATCCATCCAAGAGTGTCTGGATTCCTAGAACCTACATCAACTTGTCTAGGAAACAAACGATAGAAAAATTCTTCTTGCCTTTGTGAATCGCTCAAGACTTCATCAAAATTTACGTTGTATGCTTCTCGGAGCGTGGTGTTATGTAGCAGTCTGCGAATTACTAGATTTAGCAGATTAGTTTTGTCCCACTTTATCGTAGTGCTTTTGGTTATATGGCTTGCTTCGCGGAATCCTTCTCCTCTAATCCTCTGCCATATATCGCTGCGTAGAAAAATTTTAAGCGATATACGACTGTACTGTATTAGGTCTAAGTAGACTCTAAAGAGCGCGCGCAGAGCGTTACGCTCTAGCTCCTCAGTTTCTGCGAAAGCTACATCTAAGCGATCAAGAAGTAGCCATAAGTTGATATCGTTCTCTTTTAGAGTCGCCTCTGCTCGTTCAAGCAAGTCATCAACTGAAATCAATCCAAAATCTCTATGTTCTGCACTAGGTTCACGAAATATAATCTTCCCGGAAAGCCCTACTGGTGTTCCAGTAACTGGATCAATACGAAGTCCCCCTTCCAACGACTCTGCTTTGAACAAGCTTCGCACGTAATCTAAGGCAGAACGTAGTCTTGCTCGCAAAGTTACTTGTTTTTGCAGAAGTCCAGCATCCTCTAAAGCACTCGTGATCTGTTTTGCATCATCGTTGTATATCCCATAGTCTCGAAGATGATCTGCGATTAATGACAATAAGTAGAGTTTCCACAACTCTCGCAGTTCCCTCTCGCTCGTAGGAGGATCTTCTGTGAGAGAACCAAAAGCCGTTGCTCCGCGAGGATTCTCGGCTGGTACGATCATTACCCCATGCTCGTCAAACAGGCGATCTTCACGATAATTAAGCAATGCATATATAGCGCTTTTCCCGGCTCCCTTAGTACCGTAGACTATGTCTACTTCTCCTGTATATATTCTGCGCCACTGATCAGTCTCAACAAAGTATTTACCTAGCTCATCTACTTCTTCCTCGGCTACCCGCTTTCCAAAGGTCGTGTCTTGAAGAACTTGCTCTTTAGAGACTGGAGCCATAGTTTTCCCTCCGATGCCTGCTCATCATTTCCTGGTGGCACATTATAAAAGCGATCGGAAGCATGTCCGTAGCCGACCTGCTGTACAGCTTCCCAGGGCAGGTCGCGGTAAGCAGGCCAGCAGTGATCTTCTCGCTTTACATATCGTCCAGGATCGACCGGATCTTGCGCGAGTAGGCCGGGTCGGTGGCCCAGGCTCCGCCACCGAGCTGGCTGATCCTCTTTACCCACCAGCCCCGGTTCTTCTGGGCGGCGCGGGCGTCGTAGAAGCGGTCGTGGGGTTTACCGATTGGCTTCTTGCCGGTGTAGGCGGCCATGTGGTTTACGTGCATCCTGACCCCGGCGCGGGCGGTTCTGGGGCGTTCGAAGTCCCGTGGCTCGTCGCCGACGATACCGCCCTTCTTTATGCCGGCCATGTTCCAGGGCTTTGAGTCGCCGCCGTAGCGGCCCTTTCCGGTCTCCAGGATGGACTGGGCGACGAGCACGTCGGGGGCGATGTTCCTCCGAGGCGCGAGGTCATAGTAGATGGGGATGGTGCGCATTATGTAGCGGGAGGCTCCGACGGAGCGGGCGTATCTCACGGCTTCTCTCTGGGTGTACCTCGGGGCTCCGAGCATGGCGTCCGGGCCGCGGGTGCGCCGCGTATTGGTGCCGGAGTCGCCGCTGGTCTGACGGGGCGTCACGCGTACCACTCTAACGGCGTCGGCGATCACGTACCCTCTCCCCCTAGCGTTGCGGGAGACGAAGACCTTGTTGTTGTCGCCGCGTGCGATCCTGTGTACGCCGAGCTTTACCCACCGGCCCCCGGTCCGGCGTTGGTCCACGCGCTTCCACCGCATGCCGCTCGTGGTGCGCACGCCGAAGGCGGTCCCGGCGTTGTAGCCGCGGTTGGCGGGCCAGCGGGCGTACACGGCGTAGCGGGCGGTGGCGGGTATCCTAACCTTGTAGCGGGCCGGGCGAGCCTTTGCGGGGCGGGCGTAGGCGTAGCTCTTGCCAAAACGCTCTTTGCTGTAGGAGCTGGTCCTCCACGCGCCGGGAGCCTGGAAGCGATTATCCTGGGCGTTGTCCACGGTCATCGAGTACGGCCTGCTCTCGGCACTCTGTGCGGTCAGCAAGGCCACCACCGAGGCCACGCCGACTGCGAGCAACACCACCACCAGGCTCTTTGCGCTCCGCTCCACTCTCTTCCCCCTCCGGCTCCCGGACCACCCCCGGCGGTCACCCTGCAGACGGGTATATATCGGCCCGGCGGCGGAAAGACTTTAGCGTTTGTCTGATGCCCGGCGAAAAATCTTTGCGGGACTCACGAAAGAGTCTCTGCATCACGCGCTCTGGTAGATGGGTGATAGGACGAGACACGAGCCAAAAGCTGCCACTGGCAAGGCCGGGGAGTAAAGAGAGTAGCTTCCTGTAGCTCGGTGATGAGGGCTGCGGTGCTCCATCGAGCACGGAGGTCATTGGCTGCTCTCCCCTACCTTGAAGTGGCTCTGGAGAGCCTGCCTCTCTGGTCTAATATACCGGCCTTCTTCTGATATCTACCACGCCGTCCAGAGCCCCAGGCGTAGAGCGCCATCCCCGCTATCATGGAGACCACGAAGGCGAACACCGGCGTGAGCCCGGTCGAGAGCGCCGCCACCGCCGGGCCCGGACAGAAACCGGATAGCCCCCATCCGAGGCCGAACGCCGCGGCGCCTCCCAGAAGACGCCCGTCCAGGGCGGTCTTCGCGGGCAGCGCGAACCCGCTCGCGAGGACCGGACGAGGGCGCTTGAGGATAAAGAAGAACGCCGGAACCGTGACCAGGAGCGCCCCGCCCATTACGAACGCCAGCGTGGGATCCCACCGACCGGCGAAGTTCAGGAAACCTATTACCTTGGCCGGGTTCATCATGCCGGACAAGGCGAGGCCAAGCCCGAACGTGGTACCGGAGATCAAAGCTACCAAGATCCGTAACATTACTATCCCCTCCCTTCTCGGAGTCACTCAGAAAACGTGCTGTGTAAAGAAAACGGTGAGGCTCGCCACCGCGAAGAACACGGCCGTGGCGGAGATCGAACGCCACGAGAGCCGCGCTATGCCACACACGCCGTGGCCGCTGGTACACCCGGAGCCCAGACGTGTGCCGAAACCCACGAGGAGCCCCGCCACCACCAGGACCGGCAATGACGCCTGGATCTCTACCGCACTACCGTCCGTTGCGATGAGGTAACCCGCCGCACCGAGCACCAGGCCGCCGGCGAAGGCCGCGCGCCAGCCAACTTCGGAGCCCTGGGGCGTGAGCAAACTGCCCAGGATGCCGCTCACGCCGCTGATCCGGCCGTTCATCAACAGCAGTATCGCCGCCGCCAGGCCGATGAGCATCCCGCCGGCGAGCCCGCTGAAAGGGGTAAAGTTCTCCAAGCTATCTCCTCTTCGCAAACGGTATCTTGGTTGGTTCTGGTGTTTCTGGTGTTTCCGGTACGCGCCTTTCGGCACGCGTCCGGTACGCGCAGCCCGCTACCCATCCCCAAAGTCGCGGATGGGCCTATCTTCTATGTTTTCCGGGATTTCTAGGACATGTTCGCCTTCAAGGACTCCGCGAGCTGGTAGACCGGGTTGAGCTTCTGCGGGTTATCCCGGTCCATGTAGTCTACGAACTCTTCCTTGCTCGCGAACCCGAGCTTGGCGTTCTCCCTCTTCTGATCTCCGAGCGTCGTATAGCTGCGGCCGTTATAGTCGTGTCCGGGCCAGACTTCGAGCTCGTCCGGCAGGCTCCTCAAAGTGTGGTACAGCGTGTGGTACTGCTGGGTGGCGTTGCCGTTTAGAAGGTCCGTACGGCCACAGGAGCCTATTAGCATGGCGTCCGCGGTCAGCAGCCTCCCCGGGACCAACACGCTCATTAGATCCTTGGCATGTCCCGGCGTGTACAAGAACTCCAGCGTAAGCTCCCCGAGCTCCAGCCTGTCGCCGTCCTCGAGCCGGACGTCCACCCCGGAGGCCGGCGCCTTCTCGTGCATGACGAGCTTCGCCGTAGTCTTGGCCTTCAGCTCCTTCGCGCCGGAGACGTGATCCGCGTGAGTGTGCGTGTCTATAAGATAACGTGGCCTCAACCCATGCTCGAAGAGGTAGTCGAGCATCGGCTCGACCATCTCCACCTCCGGGTCAATAAGCGCCGCCAGCTTCGTCTCCGGGTCGGCGACCACGTAGCCCAGGCACCCGCGCGGCACCCGGAACTGCTCGAACAGATAGTCTCCAGAGCCTCCAGATGGACGCCCGTTCGAGCCGTCTGTCCGCCCCACGGCCGCCGTACCCTCTGATCCCTGGGTCATCAACCCACCTCCTTGGCGAGAACTTTTATCAACTACATGCCGATATAATAATATACAAGCTAATGATGTCAAACTCCTTGAGGACATATACATCGCTGTATAATCATATATACGCTGACCGGTTGCTACGTGGTATCGAGCGTCCCGGATGCGAGGGTTGAGCACAAGAAGTTTTGAGATTTCGAGATGTTGTTTTGAGATGTTGAAAGGGCGGTAGATTCGGGTGGCGGAGACTAGCGGGGAACATAAGATGAGTTCGGGGCAGCGTTTGCCGGAGGAGGCGCTAGAGATACTCGCGGAGAGGTTCAAGGTTTTCTCCGAGCCGATGCGGCTGAAGTTGATCTACGCGCTAATGGACGGGGAGAAGACCGTCTCCGAGTTGATGCAGAGTACGGGCGGGATGCAGGCAAACGTCTCCAAGCACCTGGGTATGCTGCTCGACGCCGGCGTGGTCGGCCGCCGCAAGCAGGGTCTACAGGCATACTACCGGATCGTGGACGCATCCATCTACGAGATGTGCGAGACGGTCTGCGGTTCCCTGGAGGAGCGGCTCGCCGCAGACCTCGAAGTCTTCTCCTCTTTCAGGCGCACGCACGAGCAGCCCTCCATCCCGGAGACCCGGGAGTAACGATTGCCTCTGCCGCTCCGTAGGCCCAGGATCGGCAAGATTTGGCAAGAGGCGTCCAGAGACGGCGGAGGCGGAGTGATAGGAAAGCTCTTCAGGAGGGATGAGCTCGGATCTGAAACCCGTCTCCTCGGCACACCCCGCGCCCGGCAAGGGTCGAAGGTCGTCTCCGCCGGCGTTTTCTCATCCCGCTCGATGTCGGCGCGCCGGTTGGCGAACACGGCGGAGACGACCGGGGCGAGCAGGCGCGGCGTCTCCGCGTGGGCGATCTCTCCAACCTCCTCTTGCAGCAGGTTGGCGGCGAGGGTCCGGTCTGCACCCCACCGGGTAGGGTTGCCTGATCGTCCCGGACCTTCAGTTCCCGCGCGTTGCCCGTACCCGAATCCCGGACTCGCCGTTTGAGAAGCCCGGCCATCCGCGGGCTTTCTCCGGCGGCGTACGCCACGTCGCCACCGAGTGCGCGGGCTACTTCGATAGCCAGAATCCCGCCGCCAGTCCCATAGTCCACGACGGTCTCGTCTCCCCGAAACCAGAGCAGCTCCCCAAGACGGGAGTTTGGCAGAAAGCGCTGACCCGCGGGGTCCTCGGGCTTGTGGGGTTCCTTGTCAGGTCCGTGATTCATGGAGGATACTCCTTCACGCACTCATTTAGGGAGAGCAGGCGAGGCGGCGAGAGTGGGGAAGGCTAACCGCCGTTCGACCGCGCATACTCTAGCGCCTTATGCTCCAGTTCGTGGCTCCTCAGTCCTACCCTGGAGGCTATCTCGGAGGCCTCTTCGTAGCTCTTTTCTTCTTCCAGGATCATGTATGGCAGCAGCAGGGCACCGACCCGGTTTGCGCTGGAGCAGTGGAGGAGTATGGGACGGCGTGCGGGGTCGTCCATGATCTGCCGGAAGCGGTCGAAGATTTCATCCCGCAGCGTATCCGGCGTAACGGGGAGGTTGATGTATTGCATACCGGCCTCTCGTACCGCCTCTGGCTCGTCGAGACCACGGTTCTCCTCGGGGGCGCGGAGATCCAGCACCGTCCGGTAGCCGGCTCCGGCAAGACTCTGTAGGTGCTTCCGCGAAGGCTGTCCGGCGGTCGCCACCCCCTCGATAGGACACATGGAATACTCCAACCCGGGTGCTATCTCCGATATGTCTCTCATAAGACGGTCTCCCTTCTCGAATTTCCTCGGATTTCCTCGAACTTTCTTGAACTTCCTCTAACATGCCCTGGCTTCGTCTAATAACTGGAACCCAACCGCTACGCGCACCGCTCTCACCGCCACTAGAGCACGGCGCCTCCGTTCTGGAGGAGGATAAAGCCCCCCATAACCACCAGGAAGACCGCGAAAGCCTTCTTGAGGCTCTGCTGCGGGATGAAGCGCACCAGATAGGCGCCGGCGAAGCTCCCGGCGATGGCGAGCGCGGTGAAGAGCCCCATGAAGGCCCACGGGATCTCGACCTGCCCCAGATATCCCACGAACCCGGCGGCTGACTTCATCGCGATGACGAGCAAGGACGTACCCACGGCCACCTTCATCGGCACCTTGCCCAGCAGGACTAGCGCGGGCACTATGAGGAACCCGCCTCCTACCCCGACGAGTCCGGTTAGCACGCCCACCGCTAGCCCCTCGGGCACGATGAGCCCCAGAGACATGCCTTTGGAGACTTTAGAGGAGCCTGACTCTCCGGCACCATCGGCGTCATCAGCACCATCGGCCCCGTCGGCGGCGCCGGATGCCGTGTCGCGGAACATGAAGACCGCCGCCGCGATCATCACGCCGGCGAAGAGTATGAGCTGGGCCGCACCGGAGAAGAAGACCGCGAGCCTCGCTCCAAGATACGTCCCGCCCATCGCCACCGCCCCGAAGATCAGGGCTACACGCAGATCCACGCTCCCGGCCCGCCAGTGCCCGTAGGCCCCAAAGAGGCTCGTGATCCCAACCACCGCCAGGCTCATGGCGATAGCCTCTTTAGCCCCGAAACCCAGAACATATACGAACACGGGAACGGCCAGAATCGAGCCGCCACCGCCGAGCAACCCGAGTGAGAGCCCGATCAAGACCGCCAGCACCAACCCGACAACATTCACCATATCTGAGCCTTTCGCCATGCTTACGCCGTGGCTCACAGCCCTCCCAGGGCCGCGAGCCCACCTCATTTATACAACTACATAACTATATAGTATAGTAGAGATATTGGTGAGGCTTGCAGAGGAGAGCAGTGGCCTACAGCGATGAGCAGTGAAAGGAAGCTCTGGGAGAAACAGGCCGGGTCGAGGCTCGATGGACACCTGGCTATCGATCATCGGCCTCCACCATATTTGTCAAATACCCCCTATGGGTATATTATGACACTGCAATATAGTAGTAAATCGTTCGTCCATCAGGAGGTAGGAGATGACTGTCGAGAAGACGAGCTACACCGTATCCACCGAGACCTCGCTCTCGTTCGAGGACGCAGTGGAGGAGGCCCGAGGGCTCTTGCAGGAGGCGGGCTACGGCGTGCTATCCGAGATAGACGTCGCGGCCAAGCTAGGGGAGAAGCTCGGCGTGGAGCGCGAGCCGTACAGGATCCTGGGCGCCTGCAACCCGGCGCTGGCGCAGCAGGGGCTGGACGCCGAGCCCGAGCTCGGGGCGCTGCTGCCGTGCAACGTGGTCGTGTACGAGCTTGGGGGCCGCGTGCACGTCTCCGCCGTCGAGCCGCAGGCCATGCTCTCGGTGGTGGGCAACGAGGATCTCGACCCCATCGCCGGGCAGGTCAGGGAGGACCTCTCCCGGGTGGTCGAGCGGGTAGGCGAGACGGGCGAGAGGAGGTAGACCAGTGTTCTTCCGGGAAGTTCTCAACGAGGACCTCGGCTGCGCCTCGTATCTCGTCGCCGACGGAGGCCGGGCCGCCGTGGTGGACCCGAAGTGGGAGATACGGGATTATCTGGAGATAGCCGCGGAGAACGGCTTCACGATCTCCGACATAATAGAGACCCACAACCACGCCGACCACGTCTCCGGCAGGGGACGTCTGGCCGAGGCGACGGGGGCCACGATCCACATCTCCAAGGACGCCGGCGTGGAGTACGATCACGAGCCCCTCTCTGACGAGGATGAGGTGGAGGTGGGCGCCGCGCGTATCGCGGTGGTCGCTACCCCCGGTCACCGCCCCGAGCACGTCTCGCTGTTGGTACGCGACACCTCCCGCTCCGAGGAGCCGTGGCTGCTTCTGACGGGAGACTCGCTGTTCGTCGGAGATCTGGCCCGCCCCGACCTCGCCGTGGAGGCCGAGGAGGGTGCGCACGGTCTCTTCCACTCGCTGCGCAGGATCGAGGATCTGGAAGACTTCGTGGAAGTGCGGCCGGCCCACATCGGCGGCTCCCTGTGCGGCGGGCCGGGGATGAGCCAGAAGCCCGACTCCACCATCGGCTTCGAGCGGCGCTTCAACCCGTACCTGCGCATCGAAAGCGAGAGCGACTTCGTTGACACCTTGACCGCCGAGCAGGCGCCCCAGCCGCCGAACCTGGAGCGCATCGTCGAGCTGAACCGCGGCCCGCTGCTTACGGAGGCCGCCCAGGTTGATCCCCTGCTCCCCCGGCGCGTCGAGGAGCTAAGCCGGGACACCCGGAGCGGCGCCGTCGTGATAGACGGGCGTGACCAGCGCGAGTTCGACGCGGCGCACGTGCCGGGTGCGATCAACGTGACCATGAACCAGTCCGGCGTCGGCACCCGCGCGGCCTGGGTGATCGACCCGGGCGCCGAGGTTATAACCGTCGCCGACGGCGACGAGGAGGCCCTGAAGATGGCCCGTATGCTGGAGGCCGTCGGCTTCCGCAGCGTTAGAGGGTATCTGGCGGGCGGCATCATCACCTGGCGCGCCAGCGGGCTCGAAACCTGGTCCACCCCCGCCCTGAACGTCGCCGAGCTCGCCGAGCACCTGAAGAATGGCGAGGTGACGTTGCTGGACGTGCGCAGCGAGGCCGAGTGGAAGAGCGGGCATGTGGAGGGCTCGATCAACGTCCCCTACCAGAGCCTCAGAGACGAGGTCCCGCAGGAAATAAAGAACGCAGATAAGCCGCTCGCCGTCGCCTGCTCCGGCGGCATCCGCAGCGCCACGGCAGCCTCCCTGCTCAAGCGCGCCGGGATAGAGGGCATGGAGCACGTGGCCGACGGCGGCGTCAACGGCCTGCCGGAGGCCGGTGTTGAGCTGAAACGGTAGAAAGAAACTGGCAAGGAGGTATCGAGATGGGCGGAATGAACGCAATGAACGGCGCGATGGGCGTGTTCGGAGGGTTCGGGATACTGATCTGGATAGTTATCATCGCCTTAATAGTGTGGGCCGTGGTCCGTCTGACCCGGGGCCGTACAGATAACGAGGACGGAGACTCGCGGGAACGTAGAGACCCGGCGGAGGATACCCTGCGCCAGCGTTACGCCCGCGGGGAGATCGACACCGAAGAGTACGAAAGCGCTCTTACAACCCTGCGGGGCGGGCGTAGAGAACGCAATGGCTCCTCCTATTAACCGGCGAAGTATACCTATGAAAAGGCTAAATCGTCAGGAGTTTCTCAAGCTATCCGGCATGAGCGCCGGTGCCCTGGCTCTCGGCGGCTGCGGCGCTCTCTCGTCCGGGGATGGCAGGCCCCGACCCGGCGTGCCGGCGGCTACCCCGACGGGACGGCTCCGGGAGTACACGTTGGAGGCCGCGCCGATGGAGGTCTCCCTGGGCGGGAGGACGGCGCGCACCTGGGGCTACGAGGGCGGCCTGCCGGGGCCGGAGTTAAGGGTTACCGAGGGCGATACGCTACGTGTGCGACTAAAGAACCGCCTCCCGGAAGCAACCACCATACACTGGCACGGCCTGGAGCTGGTCAACGACATAGACGGAGTGCCGGACGTCACCCAGGCGCCGGTGGCGGGCGGGGAGGATTTCACCTACGAGTTCGAGGTCCCGCACGCCGGAAGCTACATGTACCACTCCCACGTCGGGCTCCAGCTCGACCGCGGTCTGTACGGTCCCTTGATCGTCGAACCTAAAAAAGAGGACCTCTCCTACGACCGCGAGTACACCCTGGCGCTGGACGACTGGCTCGACGGCGTAGACGGCGCCCCGGAAGACGCACTCGAAAGGCTGAAGAGCAGCGGCGGAGGCGGCATGGGCGGAGGAATGATGGGCGGCATGGGTAACGGCGGCGGAGGAATGGGCGGAGGTATGGGCGGAGGTATGGGCGCGGCGCGGGTACCGTACCCTATATACCTGATCAACGGCCGCACCGGCGACGACCCCGCCACCCTGAAGGTCCGGCGCAACCAGCGGATACGCCTGCGTCTCTTGAACCCGGCCTCGGACACCGTCTTCCGCGTCGCCGTCGCCGGACACGGACTCACCGTCACCCACGCGGACGGCCTGCCGGTCGAGCACGTGGACGTGGACACCCTGAGAATCGCCCCCGGCGAGCGCTACGACGTGCTCGTCGAGACCGATAACCCGGGCGTCTGGCAGATCGCGGCGGTTCCGGAGAACAAGGATGGCCTGGCCCGCGCCGTGCTGCGCTACGAGGAGAGCGGCGAGTCCTCCCCACCCGCTCGGGACGCCCGCCCGCAAGAGCTAAACGGCAGGCTTCTCTCCTACGAAGATCTGCGGAACGCGGCCGGCGAGTCATTTCCCGAAGATGGCCCGTTCGGCGGTCCGGAGCGCACGCACGAGCTAACTCTCTCCGGCGGCATGGGAGAGTACGTGTGGACCATAGACGGCCAGGCCTATCCGGACGCAGAGCCTTTGCCGATCCGCCGCGGAGAGCGGGTGCGCTTCAAGCTCAACAACAGGAGCATGATGGCCCACCCCATGCACCTGCACGGCCACTTCTTCCAGCTCCAGAACGGCACCGGCAACGGCCCCTTCAAGGACACCGTGCTCGTCGATTCCCACATGGGAGGCGTGACCTTCGACTTCGTCGCCGACAACCCCGGAGACTGGTTCTTCCACTGCCACCTCGCCTACCACCTGGAGACCGGGATGGCCCGCGTGGTCTCCTACGAGGGATAGAGTCAGGGCATTAGAGCCAGATCAGGGCTCTCCAGGTGAAGTAGGCCGCGCTCAGCAAGAGCCCCAGCCCAAGGATCACCTCTACGACTCTACCAAGGCCCAAGCTCCGGGTTCTGCTCACGAGCGAGGCGCCGAAGGTCCCGGCGGCGACGAGCACCACGCCCTGACCCAGCCCGAGCATCAGCATGGCGGCGGCTCCAGTCAGGGGACTGCCGCTGGCGGCCACCGCCGCGAGCAGGGCCGGTAGTATAAGTGCGCAGCTCGGGCACCCGGCGAGCCCCGAAGGTATGCCTATCAGATAAGCACCCAGCATACCGCGACGCAGCATACCCTCCGGATGCTCGGAGAAGTAACTCGGGGCCAGCGGCCCGCGCAAGAGCAGGCTCAGGCGATGTACCGGCACGGCGAAGCGTACTATTCCTAGGGTACGCAGGCCCATGATCCACAGCACCGGCGCGAGCAGCGCGTACCACAGCCAGATGGAGCCATTGAGCGCGGTGAGCAGCGCCAGACCAGCCACTCCGAAGAGGACGCCGAGCGTCACGTACACGGTGCAGATCCCGAGCACGAAAGCCCCGCTCAGGACGGCGGCCCGGGATTTGGAGAGCTTCGCCTCACCGGAGACGTAGCCCACGATCACCGGGACGAGCGGGTAGCTCAACGGGGTCAGCCCGAGGGCAACGCCCGCCGGTAGCACGAGCAACGCGGCCGCCAGCGACCCGCCTTCCAGAAGGTTCAGGCCCCACCCCAGGTAGGGCTCAAGCCACAGCAGGAGGCTCGCTATGAGGTCCAGTAGGTCAGTCGTCACTCGTCCTGCTCTTTCGGCCTAGCCGCGCCGGTGGAAGCTGTACGGCTATTCTTCTCTGGAGAGTCACCCCGGCCGCGCAGGATAAGCGCGATTATGACGGCCGCCACGAGCACGGTAAGACCCCAGGAGATCCAGGCCGGCACCCCGGAGAGCGCCTTTTCCGCGGTGTAGGCAAGTTCCTCCGTACCGAGCGCCGTGTACATCCCGGAGAGCGCCGAGGTCCCCTCGTACGCTATGAACACCACCCCCAGCACCACGAACATCAGACCTGAGAACAGGTTCGTGCTGTGTACCTTGAGAGGCCCCAGAGAAACCTCCCGGCCCCGCAACCAACCACGGTTCCCGAGGTCGAGGCGCTCCCACAACGCGGCCAGGGCCAGCAGGGGAGCGGCCATGCCCAGGGCGTAGACGGCCAGTAGCCCCGCCCCGGCGAGTGCGCCGCCCGAGGAGGCGGCCACGGTCAGGACCGCGCCCAGTATCGGGCCGGAGCAGAAGCCGGCGAAGCCGTAGACGGCGCCTAGAGCGTAGGTGGAGGCGGCTCCGCGGCCTTTGATCTTCGCCTGCAGCCTTGCCACCGGGCCGAAGCCGAAGCCCCCGCCCAGGATCTGGAACACGCCCAGAGCAACGATCAGCAGCCCCGCGGCGAGGATCAGGGTCTGGCGCTGACCGTAGAAAAGAAAGCTAATGGCCGAGATCCCGGCCCCAAGCGGCACCAGCGTGGTCGCCAGCCCCGCGTAGAAGACGAAGGTTCGACGAATGAGCTGTCCGCCCTAGAAAGCGTAGGCGAAGAAGGCCGGCAACAGCAGGGCGCTGCACGGTGAGAGTAGCGTCAATACCCCGCCCAGGAAAACGACGAGCAGAGAGGCCTCAGTCACCGGAGATCCCGGCCTCTGCGGCCTGCGCGGCGGCCTCTTCTATGACCCGCTCGAACTCCTCCTTGGGCTGTGCCCCCACTATGGTCTGGCCGTTTATGATGAACGTCGGGGTGCCCGTTATGCCCATCCCTTGCCCCTTCTCGAAGTCCCGGGAGACGGCCGCTTCATGCTCGCTGGAGGTCAGGCTCTCCTCTACCTTGCCGGGGTCTATGCCCACCTCTTCGGCGAGGCTTTTGAGGTTGTCGTCGGAGAACGCGCCGCTGTTCACAGAGTCCTGGTTCTCGTAGAGCGCCTCGTGATACTCCCAGAAACTGCCCTGCTCCTGGGCCTCGCGGGCGGCGAGGGCGGCATTTACCGACTCCTGGCCGAGATAGGGGAAGTCGCGCCACTGTATATTGAGTGTTCCATTCTTCACGTACTCTTCGACGAGATCGGGCTCCACCTCGCGGGCGAACTGGCCGCAGTACGGACACTGGAAGTCCGAGTACTCGACCATCGTGACCGGCGCATCCTCGTCGCCGAGGGTCGGCGGTCCGAGCGTATCACCGCGACTCGTATCAGAGCCAGCCGCGCCCGCGCTCACTGCATCCGAGCCCGCGTTTCCGGAGCTCATGTTTTCGGAGCCGGCCGGATTCGCGCTCCCGAGGGCGAAGTACGCGACGCCCGTGGCGAGGATCACCGCCAGCGCGAGTCCGCCCAGCATCATCCATCCTTTGCCTGCTTTGCTACCTGAGCGCAGCTCCTCGTTGCCTCTACCAGGCTGCCCGTTTACGCCCTCGTTGATCCCATCGCCAGCCATGCTCTCCTCCGATTCGCTCTCCGATCCTGCTCTCGAATGCTCGGTAAGGCGTTAACGGCTACCAGCCGCCGGCTCTCACCTCGTTGTAGCTGCCGCCTTCCGTGGGCGGCGGGAAGCTGTACAGATCTTCGTGCAGGAGGCCGCTGCGCAGCACCTCGCCGTCTTCCTTTACCGTCTTGTAGGTGCTCCACTTGATGCCGCGGTCCAGGTCCCGGAAGTCCTGCTCGGAACGCATCTTTACCTTCTTACCGGTTGGCTGGCCCCAGATCTCGGCCACCAGGAAGCCGTCGTCCGTCACGTACTCCCGGAGCTCGACCTCAGAGTCCGTGTTGTTCTTGAGCTTCATGTCCAGCTCTTCGGTGCCGCCATAGCCGAACCACACGGTGGCGTCGAAGCCGGGCCTTATGTACGGCAGCGTCGTGTAGTGCGGGTTGCGCTCGACTATCTCTAGCCCCGCGTACTGGGCGGCCATGTAGATCGTGGAGGTGGATTGGCACAGGCCACCTCCGTCCGCTACGGTCTCCCCGCCTTCGGCGAAGACCTTGGCGCTCTTGTAGTCCAGGGGCTCGACGTGATCGTTCATGGAGAACACCTGGCCCGGCTCTAGCACCGTCCCGTCCACCGCCTGCGCGGACAGCCTGAGGTTGTACTTGCGGGCAGGATTATCGCTGTAGCGGTAGTCCGTGCGGTACTCGCCGATCTTCTGCCGCTCTTTTTCGGAGGCCTGCTCCCCGGAGTTCTCCCGCGAAGCCCCGGCTCTATCTTCAGGTGCCGTGTTCTCTGCAACCGCCCCGGTCCCGCCAGGCTTCTCACTCGCCCGGGCGACGAAGCCGAGCCCGCCGAGACCGGCCACGCCCAGCGCGGCCCCGCCCCAGGCCGCTTTCCTCAGGAACCGCCGCCGGGAGACCGCCGTGCCGTACGGGTTGGTTTGTCTGTCTGTGCTGCTCATAACCTATCCTCCTGCTGTGTATATGCTGCTCCAGCTCTTGCATGCCTTGCATGCCGCTCGCACCGAACCACACCGTCGCGCCCAAACCAGGCCGGATGCAGGGGTGCTCGGCGGAGTGCGGCGCACGCTCGGCTATCTGTACTATCTGTAGCCCGGCGTCGTCCGCCGCGTTGTACGGCGTCGAGGACTTCTGGCACAGTCCACCTCCCGCCTCGGTAGCAACGCGAGAGGACGACACCGAAGCCGGCGACCAGCGAGGACGCTAGAGAACGTCTGCCTGGACACTGGTCACACCCTCTCCGCGCGGATTATGAGGCGTCCGGTGTCCGGCCCCGCCGCCATCAGCTTCGGCGTTATGTCCCACCAGGTCGAGCGCGCCACGGAGTCCGTGCAGGTCTGTAGCGTGACCAGATCCTTGCCGGTCACGGGCTCTGTAACCCAGGACTCCGAAGGGCCGACGGCGAACTTTTCCGTGACGCGATACTCGTAGAGGCTCCAGTTCGCATCCCTGAGGTAGACCGGGTTCCCGGTCCTCATCGCCGGCAGGTTGTAGAACTGATAGTAGCTCTCCCGTCCCGGATAGCCGATGCGGTGCCCCGTGATGTAGGGGTTCGCCCCGCCTTGCCAGGGATGGGCCGTGCTCGGCAGCTTCATCGCCCCGAGAGCCATTAGCTGCTCGGAGTCGCCCTCCCTTACCGTGTGGCCCCGGATACCGAGCCTCGGTATGTACATCCACATAGTCGGATCCCTGGGCGGCTCCGGTTCCTCCTGCTTCTCCTCGGCCTCGCCTTGATCCTCATCGGCTGAATTCTCTTCCTTATCCGCCTCCTCCTGACTCTCGCCGGAACCTTCTTCATCCGGCCCGGCTTCAGGCTTATCTTCTTGCCGGCCGGATTTGGCGGTACGCTCGGTAACAGGTGATCCTGGAGCGCCGGGATTTCCCGTGCTCTGGCCCAGGAGCTCCACGGGTCTTCTGAAGCCAATCAAGGCTCCGGCGCCGAGTAGCCCGGCTAGAACGGCTCCGCGCGAGTAACGCAACCGGGTGTCTGCCGGGGGCTTCTCGGATGATCTGGACTGCTCACTAGACGCGTTTTTAGACTTTTTAAGCAAGTTCGTATACCTCCCGAAACAGAGAAAGTCCGCTCGCCTGACCTTCGAGAAGGGCACGATCCAGCGTGCTCCTTCCCAGGCGGCGGGCGGTTTTGAGACCGGGAGGTCTTTTAGACTATTATTATCTGCAGGGCTCTAAGTAAAGAGAAGCCATGCGGCGGCGGTCTGTAGCGGCGCTTGAGCCTGACCGGCACCCGGTGGCCGATCCCGAAACGGTATACGGGGAGCTTACGCCAGATCTTGTACAGAGCGCCACTCGCCGTGGCGGCGACCGCTGTGAAGATAACGGCGCACAACTTTACCGCCAGCTCCATGACGGAGCCCGCCGACCCTGATCCCGATCCGAGCTCTGCGTCGGCCTTGTTGAGCGCGCCGACCACTATGGCGAACGCGGCCCAGAGAACTATAAACAAGATGAGCACCTTGTATATATGTCCACGCGCAAACTGCATGATCCCTCGATGATATACGTTCGGGCGGCCGCAAACAAATCTAAACAAATCTAGAGTCCGGGCCAGGATCAAACGACCCGGACTGCGTCGCCGCTAACGCCGCTAAGGTCGCTTGGCGTGTGTTCAGGCCTCACATCTCTGCGATTATCTCTGCAATAAGTGTTTGCTAGTGCTCCTGGGACCCCGCCCTGGCAATATCCGCCAACACGTTTGCACGAGGCGCTCGGGGAACCAAGACCTCAAGCCAATCAGGAAGGCGGACAAGGGCTTCGAGGACCACGCTAACCGGGCGAAAGCGCGCGGGCATTCGCCGCGACACGCTCCTTCCGCCGCGAGCGTGACGGCGGCGCTCCGCCCGATGCCCTTGCTTCCCCGTTTACCGGCGCGGCCTTATCGTCGAGTGCGAGCCGCGACGTATCTACCGGGTGTAGATACCGGCGAGATGGGCTAAGACCGGGCTATGCCTTCGATCACGGCGGCCATATCCTCGCCGCCGTGGCCGTCCTCTATGGCGCCGTCGAAGTAGCGGGCGACGGCCTCCGCGATGGCGGGTTCGAGGCCGCCGGAGCGGGCCGCGTCCATTACGAGGCCGACATCCTTGCGGGCGAGGTCGGAGGTGAAGCTCGGCGGGTACTCGCCCTGGATCATCATTCCGCCCTTCGACTGGGCGTAGGGCGCGTCGAGGGGGCCGCCCTGGATGGTCTCCAGAAAGCTCCGCGGGTCCACGCCGGTCGCGCGAGCCAGTGAGATGGTCTCGCCGAGCAGGCCGAGGAGGCCCGTGATCCAGTTGTTCACCACGAGCTTGAGGCGGCTCCCGGCTCCGGCCTCCCCGAGCCACAGGTGCTTCGCGCCGACGGCGTTAAATACGGGGGCGCACCGCTCCTCGGCATCTCCGGGACCGGAGGCGAGCACGACGAGCTGACCCTGCTCGGCGGGCTCTCTGGTGCCGAGTACGGGCGCGTCCACGAATCTCACCCCCCGGTCGGCGGCCAGGCGCGCCAGACGCTCGTTCCCCTCTACCCCGACGGTGCTGGTCTGGATCCAGACCGCCCCCTCGGCCAGCGAGTCTATGGCTCCCCCAGAGGCCGCCTCTGCGACCGCGTCGGCGTCGGCGAGCATTGTCAACAGGAAGTCCGCCCCGGAGGCCGCCTCGCCGGGGCTATCCGCCACGGCCGCGCCTTCTCCGGCGAGCGGCAGGGCTTTCTCCGTGGTGCGGTTCCAGACACGCACCCCGAAGCCCGCCGAGAGCAGGTTGCGGGCCATCGGTGCGCCCATGATGCCGGTGCCTAGAACTGCTATCTCCGTCACTCTAATCCTCCTGGTCTCGTCTCCGGCCGTAACGCAACGTCACACAACGTTACACGTCTCTACCCGACACGGAGACGAGGATAAACGAACCGTAAACGGTGCTCCAGAGCGGTACAGCTTGGCGAGAGCCGGTGGCCGAGGGCCTGAGCGCCGGCGTTCTTCGGCGACGGCACCCGCGTTCCCCGGCGCATCCACGAGCTATCCTGGGGAGCGCTCCGGTCCGGGCGTGGCACGACCCCGCTCACCGGCGGGCCGGAGCTTTTTCGGATGAAGCTTCCGGAGAGGAGTCCGCCGATAGCCGGCTGCGGGAGATGAGGGGACGGCCGCTACGCGTCGCCGGGCGGGGCCGGCCCCCGCTCGCCCCTGTCCTGGTCCGTACCGCCGTACCCGGCATCCCGGCGACAATAACCGGTATCCACGGCGCGGACTTCCGCCGCACGCCGGAGCTGTCCCGGCTGCCGGGCTACCTGCTCACGCTGGCTAACGGGGACACGATCCGCCTCGTCCCCCCTCCTTCCCGCTACCCGAGGCGGCCGGCTTCTAGTGCCGTTTCTTTCTCTTTCTGCGCCTTCTCTTTGCGCTTTTCTCAGCCTGGCTCTTTGCGGGGACCGTCTTTGCGGGAGCCGTCTTTACAGATGCCACGGGAACAGTCTCCGCCACCGCCGCCGTGGCGAGCGACTCGGGGGTGGCTATGGCGGCGCGGGGCATGAGCCGGTTGGCGCCGAGGTTCTGCGCCAGGGTCACCGCGTTGGATGTAACCCAGTACACGAAGAGCCCGGCCGGGAATCTCGCGATAAACACGGTAAACACGAGCGGCATGAGACGCATCATCCGGCGTTGGCCGGCAGGGACTCCCCTGGAGGAGAGCTCGAAGGAGGCCAGCATCAGGCAGGCCGAGAGCGCGGGCAGCAGGAAGTAAGGGTCCGGGCTGGTGAGGTCCGTAAACCACAATAGGCCGCCGTGGGCGAAGCTCGGCAGGTGCTCGTTGTGGTCCCGGATCACGTGATACATCGTGATGAACACCGGCATCTGCACTAGCAGCGGCAGGAACCCGGCCATCGGGTTGACGCCGTGCTCCCGGTACAGCTCCGCCAGAGCCCGCTGCTGCTCGCCCGAGTCCTTGTGGCGGGACTTTATCTCCTGCATCTCCGGCCTGAGGCTCTGCATCGAGCGCGCGTTCCTTACCTGCTTCACCGTGAGCGGCAAGAGCACCGTGCGCACCACGAGGGTAAGCGCCACGATGCTCAACCACCACGGGGCACCGGATTCGTGGAGCAGCTCCAGCGCCCCGCCGAGCGCGTGGGTCAGCGGGGCGAAGAGCCTCCCCAGTAGATCCAGCACCGGCTAGTCGCGGCGACTGGCGCGCGCAGAACTCGCGGGACGCGCAGGGTCGAGAGCGCCGTCCGAGAAGAACCTCCTCAGCGTCTCCCGCTCCTCCTGGATCAGGCGCGGATCGCGCACGATCTCGTTCAGCTCGTCCCTGTTGCACTTGCGCTGGACGTACTCTTCCTTGAGCACGTCTTCCAGGCACACGCCCTGGTGGACGCGGTGGACGACGTACTCCCGCACCCGGTCTTCCCGGTCTTTGCGGCTGTTACCCCGGAACATGCGCTCCAGGAGTCCCTCGCGATTTTCCGAGTGTTCTTGCATGATTTGGCCTCCGCTCATTGGTCTTCCGAATACCGTAAGTGTGGTAGATACCGCCGCGTCCGCCGCCCGCCTCTCGGAGCCGGACAACGGAAAGGGGGTATTACAGCCGGAAAACCTCTAGCGCGGAGAGTGGTGGTCTCGAAGGTAAGAGCGGTAGTAAGGCGGGGAGCCGCCTCGACTCCAGCAGACGCCGCTCGCCGACCCTCGCGGCCAGCCCGGCGCCCAGCAGCATGCACAGGCTTACCAGGAACAGCCCCAGCGCGAGCGTGGTGAGGTGCTCGGAGTCTACCGGAGCAGCACCCTCCATGTCCGAGGCTTCGGCGAAGGCCGGCAGATGCTGCCCGACGACCGCCTCATGTCCCACCGTATGTCCCGCCGCGACCGGGCCGGAACCGTCGCCTCCCCACTCTCCGGCCTGCTGCAGCGAGGCCCCGCCCAGTAACAGCAGCAGTATCGCCACCACGAGAACCAGGAGCATCGTGCTCCGGGCCGGGCGGTTGGAGGTGCTGTAGTATAACCTGTTCACAGGGCTCATGGTATCAATGTATCATCGACCGGGGCAACGTGGTAGAGCCCGGTTGCTTACGTTCACTTACGTTCGCCCGGGCTTACTTGAACCGGTACTGCCGGTACATTCCGGCGCTCTCGTCCACGTCGGCCTCGGTAACGTGGTTCCGGCCCCGGCTCCTCACCCGGTCCTCGATGCGCTTGCGGATGTAGCGCCGCATCAGAAACGGGCTGCGCTTTATGCGGCGGTCGGCCTCCGGGTCCCAGGTGATGCCGCCGTTGTCGCTCTGCGTTTCCCCCTGATCCGCCATATCCGAAGCCTCCCTCCACTATCGCTTTACGGGAGTTATTCTACTACTATCTCCCGGTCCGGCGGCCTGCCGGACCGGGCGGTAAAGCATCTAACAGCCCCACGCGGCGGCTACGCTAGAATCACTTGGGTACTTGGAATGAGCGCGTCACGATCCTGGCCCCGACGGTGTCTGCGGAAGGCGTCTTGCGAGAACCAACGGAACTGCGAGAACCAACGGGGACCGCGCTCGAGACGCGGGGCATAACCCGACTCTACAAGGGGACGGGCCGCGGCGTGTCGGACGTGAGCCTCTCGGTGGCGCCGGGAGAGATCTACGGTCTCATGGGGCCGAACGGCTCGGGTAAGTCGACCCTCCTGCGCCTGCTCTCGACCTCTCTAGCGCCGGACTCCGGCGGCTTTACCGTCTTCGGCGACGACGCCCTCACCGCCAAGCGCAAGGTGCGCTCGCGCATGGGACTCATGGTTGACAAGCCGACCCACTACGGCGACCTATCCGGCTGGGTCAACGCGTACCTCTTCGCCCGACTCTACGGCCTCGAAGAGAAAGAGGCCGAGAGGTCGCTGGCGGAGCTTTTCGACTACTTCGATCTCGCCGAGTACCGTGACGACCGGGCAAAGGCCTACTCATACGGCATGGGCAAGAAGCTCGGCCTCATAGAGGCGATGGCCCACGGCCCGGATTTCCTGCTACTGGACGAGCCCTCGCTCGGGCTCGACTATACCTCCCAGCTAGCCTATCAGCGCAAGGTGCGCGAGCTCGCCGACGGCGGGGCCGCGATACTCGTGGCGAGCAACCAGGTCGAGGAGGTCGAGACGCTGTGCGACAGGGTCGGGTTCCTGCACGGCGGCAGGCTCGCCGCCGAGGGCACGCCCCAGGAGCTCATCTCGGCGGTCGGCGGCGTGAAGCGCATCGTCTCCACTTTGCGAAACCCGGTGGAGTACGGGGCGGTCGCGGAGGTGGAGGGCGTGGAGCGGGTGTTCACGGAGGGCCGGGATCTCGTGGTGCAGTGCGTCGAGCGGCGCGGCATCGTCGCCGCCGTGGTCGGGGCGATAGTCGAGGCGGGCGGGGACATAGTGGACCTGCGCGTCCGCCAGCCCAGCTTGGAGGACGTGTACGTCAAGCTCACCGGAGAGGCGCTACGGCATGAGGGCTAGCTTATGAGGATCAACCCGCCGGACGCGTACTGGAAGAAGGACGTGGTCGCGTTCTTCGGGCGGCGGTTCGCCTTGATCATAAAGATGATCTACCCCATCGCGCTCATAGTCCCGGTCTCCGTTAGCTCCATCCCGCCGGAGTTCGCGGCGGCGGTGGTCGGGATAGTCGCCATAATGGCCGGCACGTTCGGTGCGGGCGAGACGCTCACGACGGACCTCAACGATGGCATCCTGATGCGGGTCGCCCTTACCCCCGTGAGGCCGCAGCGCATCGTGTTCGAGGTGCTCGCGGTGAACGCGGTGCTCGACTTCCTGCAGCTACTGCCGCCACTCCTGATCGTGTTCCTCGTGCAGGGCACCGCCCCCGTGTGGGCGCTGGCGGCGGCGTTCGGGGTGTTCATGACGCTGGTGGCGGCCAACTGCATCGGCATCTTCATCGCCAACTTCACCACGTCTCCGGCGGACGTCTTGCTGTACGCGACGGCGATTCTGTTTCCCCTGATCTACGTCTCCGGCTTCTTCCGCAACCGCAACCCGGAGGGCGTGCTGGCCGTGCTGCGCGACTTCGTCCCGTTCGCCTACATGAACGACGCCCTGCAGGCGGCCTTCGGGCTCGCGACCTCCACCCCGGTCGCCGCCATCTTCATCTTCCCCACGCTAATCTGCGCCGTAATGGCGGCCGCCGTGTGCCTGACCGGGCCCCGGCTGCTATCTCCCAGGATGTAATACGCCTAGTAGCCGGTCTTCAGGCCGCGCTTGCAGCCCCGTTCGAGTGCCCTGAACCACCGCAGGCGAGAGATGATCCCGGGGCGCGGCCCGAGCCCGGCAGAGCCGGCGCGCGTCTCTACCGCGAGCGTCCCGCCGCGCAGCCGACCCGAGAGGTTCAGCGTGGCGGATCGCTCCATCTCCGGGATCTCGAGGTCGTGGAGGCGCAAGGAGGCCGGGGCCCCGTCCGGCGGGCCTCCGACGCCGAGCGGCCTTACGGTTACGCGCTCGTCGCTCGTGTCCGGGGCGGCTGCGGTCTGTACGGCGGGGTGTCCACCTGACCCGTCTTCCCAGGCTAGCAGGCCGTGCGTCGTATCTTCACGGCGCGTCAGAGGGTGCGGGGTCTCGGCGGGCTCAAGGCGCACGATCAGGCGCGGCAGGTACCACCAGTTCTCGCGCTGCAGGAGGAAGGTGCTGATGATCTCCCGCGACGGCGGGTGCTTGCGGAGCTCATACTCCAGCAGTCTCTCGCGGAAGATATCGCCTTCAGGGTCCGGCTCGACCGTCGCCCGCACCGGTACGGCGAGCGGGCTCCAACCGATGCGGGCCAGCCTGGGGTCGTGGAGCGCGAGGGTAAGCTCCGGGTTTCGCCGTATCATCCGGGCCGTCTCCAGCCGGTTGTAGGCGATGGTAAACGCCGGGGAGTCGTCCAGAAGCAGCGGTATGATTCCCTCGATCACCGGCGCGCCGCCGGAGGGGATGGCGACCGCCCCCAGGATCGCCGTCTGTACGGAGGTGGTCAGGGTCTGGGCGTCGTATCTGTCTACCGGCTCGTCGTGCATACGCCTTGTAGTATCTCACGCCGTAATCTATGATCCAGCTAGGGAAACGCAGGGAAGCGGGTCGGCTAGAGGGTCCGGCCCCATGTAGGAGGAGAGGGATATGCCGGCGATAATCGTCGCGGTCGCGGTGCTCGGGATCTTCTACCTGGGATACAGATATTACTCCAAGTACCTGGCCGAGAACGTGTACAGGCTGGACAAGGACTACGTCACCCCGGCACACGAGTTCGAGGACGGGGTCGACTTCGTACCAACGAACAAACACATTCTCTTCGGCCACCACTTCACCTCCGTGGCGGGTGCGGCCCCGATAGTCGGGCCGGCGACGGCGGTTTTCTGGGGCTGGCTGCCGGCGCTGCTGTGGGTCGTGCTCGGGACGGTCTTCGCAGCCGGCGTCCACGATTTCGGCTCCATCGTGGTCTCGACCCGCAACCGGGCGCAGAACATCGGGACGCTCACCGGCAGCGTTATAAAGCCTCGGGCCCGGACGCTGTTCCTGATCATCATCTTTTTCCTGCTCACCCTCGTGAACGCCGTGTTCGGCGTGGTGATGGCCTCGCTGTTCATCTCGACCCCGGCGGCCGTGATCCCGGCGCTCATCGTGATCCCGCTGGCGATAATCTTCGGGCAGGTGGCCTACCGGCTACGGTGGTCGCTGCTACTCCCCTCGATAGCCGCCCTGATAATCCTGTACGCCACCATCCCGCTCGGGCAGGCGTTCCCGGTCACCATAGACCCGCTGGCGAACGCCGTGGGCCTCGCGCCCTCGACGGTGTGGATCGTACTGCTCTTCACCTACACCTGGGTCGCCGCCCGGCTCCCGGTGTGGCTGCTACTCCAGCCCAGGGATTACCTGAACTCGCACCAGCTCTTCGTGGCGCTGGCCGCGATCTTCCTCGGCATGCTCGTCGGCTTCGAGACCATCGTGGCCCCGGCGTTCAACACCGGAATCCCGGCGGACTCCCCGCCGTGGTTCCCCTTGCTCTTCATAACCATCGCCTGCGGCGCGATCAGCGGCTTCCACAGCCTGGTCGCCTCGGGCACCACCTCCAAGCAGCTGGACAACGAGCAGGACGCCCGGTACGTCGGCTACATGGGCTCGCTCGGCGAAGGCTCGCTGGCGCTCGGCGCGATCCTGGCCTGCACCGCCGGGCTCGCCGCGACCCAGGGCGAGTGGAGCCAGAACTACGCCGACTTCGGAGCGGCTTCGGGAGGCGCGGTCGGCTACTTCACGGAGGGTGTGGGCGGTTTTGTCAGCAACCTCGGGATACCGGCGGCCGTCGGCACTACCTTTGCCGCAGTGGTCGTCATCACGTTCGCAGGAACGACGCTGGACACCAGCGTGCGGCTCCAACGCTACGTGATACAGGAGATCGGGGAGATCACGCGCGTCCGCTTTCTGGCCCGCAGCGCCGCGCTCGGGGCGACGCTGGCGGTGCTGTTCTCCGCCGGGCTCGCGCTCTTCCCGGTCGGTGGCGGCGGGGACGCCGGTTTCGCATTCGGCAGGCTGTGGCAACTCTTTGGCACCACCAACCAGCTCACCGCCGGGCTCGCGCTGGCGATAATAGCGGTGTGGCTGTTCCTGCGGGGCCGCAACCCGCTCGCGGCGATAGTGCCGCTCGTGTTCCTGCTGACGATGACGGTGTGGTCCCTGATCATAAACCTCGGCAACTTTCTCGCCGAGCCGGACTATCTGCTGCTGACGCTGGACGTGATCATCCTCGTCCTCGCCCTGTGGCTCATAGTCGAGGCCGCGGCCGCGATGAACCGGGCGCGCACATCCCGCAGGGAAGGCGCGGAGACACGGGAGTAACCGGGCCGTGGTAGAACCTGCTACAAGGGAACCCGGGAGGTAAGAGGAGATGACACAAACGGGACACACGGCAGACATGGAGCACAGGCTCATACTGGTGCGTGAGGCGGACGAGCAGATGTCCGGCTCGGGCTGCTGCGGCAGGCTCGGCGGCGTGGACAACGAGCTCGGCGACGCCGAGACCTACGCCCACACCCGGCGCGAGATGGAGTCGATGGGCGAGGTCTACCGGGCGCTCAAAGACGAGCTACGGGATTTCGACGAGTACGTGAAGTTCGAGGTGGTTGACCCGCGCAACATGGTGTGGCTCGTACCGGCCATCATGCGCGACGGCCGCCGGCACGGCAGGCAGGTCGGCGAGACGCTAGCCCACGCCCGGCGCGGCATCGCGTACAACTCCGTGATCCTGGACGGCAAGGTGCTCTTCCACGGCAACGTCCCCTCGCCCGAAGAGGCGATAGAGGCGGTCCGCCGGGAGCTTGGTATGCCGGAAAAGTCCCCGGCCTAGCGGTCCGGAGTTTCAGGGTGTCGCCCGAGGCCAGCCGGCTGTCGGCCCTTTTGGACTGGCGCGCCATCTACGGCAAGATAGAGGAGCTGCACCGGGAGTTCTTCGTCAGCAAGTGGCGCGCCGGGATGCAGCGCGAGGCCGGACAGCAGCAGGACGCGCTCATGGCGATGCTCTTCCTGGAAGCGCTCGGCGTGCCGAGCCCCACGAGCTACTACACCCTGGAGCTGTACCCAGAGTTCGTCGAGTCCTTCCACCGCTGGCACCTGCGCATGGGGATACAGACCTTCCCCGATGGCGGCTTCTGCTGTTGATCCTGTCGTTGAGCCTCTGTTGAGCCGCTATTGAGTCGCCGTTGAGTGGAGTTAACGACGAGCGCCGTCTGACCTTCTTCGGCGGCAAGGGTGGGGTCGGCAAGACCACGCTCGCCGTCGCCTACGCCACCCTGCTCGCGGAGCGCGGCGAACGGACCCTGCTAATCTCCACCGACCCGGCTCACTCCACGGGCGATCTGCTCAGGGCAGAGCTCTCGGGCGAGCCGACGAGGGCCGAGGATAACCTGTGGGCCGTCGAGGTTGACGCCGCGGCCGACGCCGAGGAGTACGTGGAGAGGATCAAGCAGGACGCCCGGGGCTCGGTGAGCCGGGAGGTGCTCGATACGGTGGACAAGCATCTGGACCTCGCGAAGTCCAGCCCCGGCACCGAGGAGTCGGCGCTCTTTGATCGGTTCGTGGATCTGATCTCGCTCTGCCCGACAGAGTACGACCGCATCGTCTTCGACACCGCCCCGACCGGCCACACCCTGCGCCTGCTCACGCTCCCGGCGCTGCTCTCCGCCTGGGTCGAGGGTGTGGTGCGCCAGCGGGAGAAGGTCGCCGGGATGGAGCGGATGCTACGCAACATGGCCGGGGACGACTCCGGCGGCGAGGACCCGGTGCTCCAGCGACTGCGCGAGCGCCGCGAACGGTTCCACCACGCCCGACACCGGCTGCTGGAGGATACGACCTTCTACCTGGTCCTGATCCCGGAACGCCTCCCCATAGAAGAGACGGCCCGCAGCCTGGGGACACTCACCGAGAACGGCATCGAGGTCGGGGCGCTGTTCGTGAACCGGGTCTTGCCCGAGTCGGCGGACGAGGGAGAGTTCATGCACGCCCGCCTCGCCCAGCAGCAGGAGTACCTCGCGGAGATAGAGTCCCGCTTTACGAAACGGGAAATCGTGCGGGTCGAGCAGGACCCGCGGGATATATCAGGTCGGGGTCAGCTCGAAACCATAGCCCGCTCTCTCAAGGACGGGATGGGCACCGGATAACATCCCACAAGCCCCTCAGAACCCGCAAGACTCGCAAAGCCCGGGAGGTCGGGAAGGTCGGGAAGGTCGGGAAGGTCGGAAAGCTAGCTTCAGCCCGCCCGGTATTATCGCTATGATCCGCTGTGCCACGAATACCAGCACCAAGGGCTCCGCGCCGTAGCCCCCGTACCAACTCCGTGACCCCGAGCACGACGCGCCCGCCACCCCGCCTTCACCGCCCTGACTGACGTTTACGTCCATGTTACGCCATGATCCACACTCCCACTCTCTGATCATTTTCGGGAGGAGTCTAGGCGGGAGTCGTGAACAAAGTATGAACCGGGGATTAACTTTGCCTTGCGTTGCCTTGCGTTGCCTTGCGTTTCTGCGCGGAGTCTGGGGGAGCACGGCATCTCCGGCGTGGCCCCCGGACGTTTTACCGGATACACTGGAGACCCGTACGGTTCGGGAGCATATACTCCGTGTACTGTCGTCCCGCGCCGCATACGAGTCATGGTCGGTCAGGGAGTCGGGCCTTCCCACTACACCCGCGAATGTTAGAGGAGACACAGCTTTGGTAAGAGAGATCGCGATTCTGAACGTACAGTCTGGAAAAGGCGCGGATCTGGAGGAAGCTTACGGCGGCGTCGCCTCGGTGCTGGAGGAGGCCCCGGGCAATCGCGGAGCCACGCTCCACCGCGGAGTGGAAGACCCGGACTCGTACACCCTGATCGTGGAGTGGGACTCCGTCGAGGATCACATAGCCCTGACCGAGCGTCCCGAGTTCGAGCAGTTTGGCGCCGCGATAGGCCCGTACCTAACCGGGCAGCCCGAGGTCCGGCACGTCGAGCCGGTCTCCGGCTAGGGCCCTCTACCAGGCGAGCGGCACGGTATTGCGGGACCCGCTTTAGAGGACCGGAGCCGGTTGCCGTAAGCGTCATCGGGCCGGGAGCAGGCTCGACCTCCGCATCGTAGGCTCCAAGCGGCACCACCGGGCGAGACGCACTCGATACCGAACCCGGCCTTTCTCATCGAAGCGCGGGGAAGGTTCCCCGGGACGGCGCAGCACCAGGACGCGGGCGCGGCCTTCGACGGGGTAGTCGGGGTCGAGCATGATCTCGGTACTGCGGTTAACGGCACCCGCCTCGAAAACCCACACGAGCGTATCCCAAAAGCCTTAGGGATAGTGTACGGACTGGGCTATGTCGTCTTTCCGGGACAGCAGGACCCCTAAGAACCCCTAAGAACCCCTATAGCCAGGTAGGTGTCTTACGGGGTGGCGGAGCCTATCGGATCGTCGCCGTTCTCGCGGGAGACCACGGAGCACAGGAGGCTCTGCGGGCCTTCCATGTCAGCCCGCCTCCGGCGAGAACGCGGCGGGGACACGCGCAGTGTGCAGCCCGTAGGGGATGCACAGAGGTATGCCGTCGCGCGGGTCGTTGACTATGTCGGCCTCGACGCCGAATACCTCCCGGAGCACCTCCGGGGTCATTACCTTGTGGGGCGCGCCGGAAGTGTGCACCTGGCCCCGGCACAGGGCGACCATATTGTGAGAGTAGCGGGAGGCGTTGTTCAGGTCGTGGAGGACCATGAGAATAGTGCGTCCCTCCTCTGCGTTGAGGCGTTCAAGGAGCTTGAGGACCTCTAGCTGGTGGGCCATGTCTAGGAAGGTCGTCGGCTCGTCGAGGAGCAGGGTATCGGTCTCCTGGGCGAGGGCCATAGAGATCCAGGCCCGCTGGCGCTGGCCGCCGGATAGAGTATCGAGGGCCCGATCTGCCAGCTCCAGGACACCCGTGGTCTCCAGCGCCCGCTCTACGGCCCGCTCGTCTTTCTTCGACCACTGCTTCAGGAAACTCTGGTGCGGGTAGCGGCCCTGGGCGGCCAGCTCGCGCACGGTGAGCCCCTCGGGGGCCTGCGGGTCCTGAGGGAGAATACCAAGGCGTTTGGCGACCTCGCGGGTGGGGAGCTTCGATATGGCTTGGCCGTCGAGATATACTGCGCCGCTGGTCGGCTTCATCAGGCGGGCCATAGAGCGCAGGAGGGTGGATTTGCCGCAGCCGTTCGGGCCGACGACGGAAGTGATCCTGCCCGGCGGTACCTCCATCGAGAGCCCGTCTATGACGGCGGTTTCCTCGTAGGCGAGGCTTACGTCCTCGGTCCTGAGCTTGCTCAACTGGGCTTCTCCTCCGGAGTCGCGGCTGTGGGCTCGGGTGCCGTCACGACCTGGTCTATCGTATCTCGGGGGCGTGGGATCCGTGGTGAGGTCATACTCTCCGGGTTGTATCTGACGCCGGCGGTTCATGTGCTCTCCGTGGTCTCCCTGGTCGTTGTGGTACTCGAACCACCCTCTATGGCCGTGGCGAGCCTCGGGACGAGGTTTTCGAGCGCGAACGGGAGGCTCAGCACGCTGCCGAAGGAGAGCGCCCCGTTCAAGACCTCGTCTTCGAGGAAGATGTCGCGGTTCTCCTGGGCGACGTCGAGCTCCTGGTAGAGCGGGTCTTCCCTTACGGGGCCGAAGCCTATCGCGATCTCGACCCAGACCAGGACGTCGGCGGCGTCGAGGAGGTCCAGGCGCTCGCGGCTGAGGTCTATGAAGAAGGAGTCTCCGGCAAGCTCGGCGATCTCTTCCGGAAGCTCGAAGCCGAGAGAGCTCATGAACCGTCCCCTGACGTCCTCGGTGGTGTACGGGGCCGGACTATATGAGTCCCCCTGCTCGTTCACCCCGACCACGAGCCCGTTCGCGCCCTCGAAGTCCGGGTTCTCCGAGCGAGCCTGCTCGAACTGCGACTCGACCTCGGAGACGAGGTCCCCGGCCTGCTGCTCGCTACCGAGCGCGCGGCCTATCACCCGCGTCTGCTCCTGCCACGGCACGCCGAAGTCCGCGTACTCTCCGGACTGCGGGATGGTCGGGGCGATGCCGGAGAGCGTATCGTACTCCTCGGAGGTCATCGCGGCGGAGATCCCGAGGATGAGGTCCGGCTCGAGGGCGGCGATCTGCTCGAAGTTCAGCTCGGTGGCGGGTAGGACCTCCGGCTGGGCGCCGCCGAGCTCGTCCTGGGCCCAGGGCCAGACCGCGTACTCGTAGTCTCCGTACCATTCCTTGATGCCCACCGGCATCACCCCGAGGGCAAGCACCGGGTCCTGGTCCGTGGTCCCGACGGTGACGACCCTTTCGGGCTCTCCGGTTATCTCGGTCGAGCCGTACTGGTGCTCGATGGTCCGGCTGTCGCCGGAGCCCCCACCGGAGCCCCCGGTTCCGCCTCCGGAACCTCCAGAGTCTCCAGAGTTTCCAGAGCCGCATCCGGCCGCGCCGAGCAACAGGAACCCCCCGGCCGCGGCGAGGAAGTGACGCCGGGTCGGGAGCGGGGAGGCAGCCTCCGCTCGGGAGTGATTGTTTGGCGGTTGCGTTCTTCTGGTGTCTGGCATTCTATGCTGCCTCTCTATTTGTTCCGGTTGCGGTACAGCAGGTACAGGAAATACGGAGCACCCAGCACGGCGGTGACTATGCCGGCCGGGATCTCGGTGGGCGCGAAGAGCACCCGCCCGGCGAGGTCCGAGAGCACCACCAGCGCCGCCCCGGTTACGGCGGCGGTCGGGATCAGGGCCCCCGCCGGGGGTCCGACGAGCCCGCGGGCGATGTGGGGCGCGACCAGCCCGACGAAGACCATCGTCCCCGCCGTCGCGACGCCGGCCGCCGCGAGACCGGCGCTCGCCAGTAGCAGGAGCCCGCGCGAAAGCTCCACCCGGCTGCCGAGACCGGTGGCGACCTCGTCTCCGAGGCCGAGCGCGTTCAGGTGCCGCGCGTGGAGCAGGGCGAAAGGCACCAGCACCGCGACCCACGGCAAGAGCGCCCACAGCTCATCCCAGCCCCGGGCGTAGACGCTGCCGGTCAGCCAGACCAGGGCGCGCGAGAGCTCCTGGACGTTGCCGGAGACGATCATCAGCCACGTCAGCGCCTGCGCCATAGCCGAGAGCCCGATGCCGATGAGGATCAGCCGCATCGGTGAGCTGTGTCCTCTCCAGGCGAGCAGATACAGCAGCAACGCGACCATGAGTGCCCCGCAAAAGGCCGCCGGTGGCAGGTAGACGGACGAGACCGAGGGCAGCGCCACGATCAGCGTGACCGCGACCAGCGCGGCCCCGGCGTTTATCCCGATGATGTCGGGCGCGGCGAGCGGGTTGCGGGTAAGGCCCTGTAGGAGCGCGCCAGAGACGGCGAGCGCGGCCCCGACCGTGAGGGCAACTAGCGCCCTCGGGAGTCGCAAGGTCTCTACTATGAAGGCGTTGCTCGGGTCGCCGGTTTGCAGGCCCAGCAGCGTCCGCGCGACATCCAGCAGGGATATCGGGTACTCCCCGACGGCGAGGTGGGCGACCGTGCCAGCGAAGGCGAGCGCGGCTAGCGCAGAGATCACGGCCACGGCCCGCAGGTCCACCTTCAGAGAGACCGGAAACCACGACGTACGCAGCGTCACCTTGCCGGAGGTAACCTTGCCAGATGGCCGGCGCACTACCGCTTCACCTTGAAGCGCGCCAGATAGATGAAAAATGGTGCGCCGACCAGCGCGGTGGTCACGCCGAGCGGGATCTCTTGCGGGCTCAGCACGAGCCGGGAGGCCACATCGGACCATACGAGGAGCCCGGCTCCAACAAGCGCCGAGTACGGGAGTATCCAACGGTAATCCACCCCGGCGAAGAAGCGGACCAGATGCGGCACGACCAGGCCAGCGAAGGCGATCGGGCCGGCCACGGCGACCGCGCTCCCGGCGAGCAGCACGACCGCCACGCCCGCCGCGGCCTTGGTAAGCGCGGTCCTCTGCCCGAGACCGGTCGCCACGTCCTCCCCGAGCCCGAGAGTCGTAATCTGACGCGCCAGGGCCAGTGCCAGTAGCAGCCCGGCGGTCATATACGGCAGCACCTGCAAAAGCAGAGCGAGATCCCGCCCGGCGACCGATCCGGCGAGCCAGAACCGGATCTGCTCCAGCGTCTGCTGGCTGATTATGAGCACGGCGGTCGTGAGTGAGCTCAGGAGCGTCATCATGGCTGCGCCAGCTATCGTGACGCGCATCGGGCTCATCCCGCCCCGGCCGAGCGAGCCGAGCCCGTACACTACGGCGGCCGTAGCCGCCGCCCCGACGAAAGCGAAGACCGCGTACCCGGAGAGCGACGAGACGCCGAAGATAAAGATCCCGCCCACCACCGCGAGCGCCGCGCCGGCATTGATCCCGAGTATGCCCGGCTCGGCGAGCGGGTTCCTCGTTAGACCCTGCATGATCGCCCCGGCAACCGCGAGGCACGCCCCGACGAGCGCCGCTATGATCGCGCGCGGCACGCGTATGGTACGAATGATCAAGTCTTCCTGGGAGCCGCCGTATTCGGTAAAAGCCCGGATCACGTCCGCCGTACCTATCTCCGCCGCCCCAAAACGCACGCTCGCCAGCAGGCTCAGAGCGAGCAGGGCGAGCCCCACGGGCAAACCCGCCAACAAGGCGTAACGCGAACGCGGCATCGGCTAGAGACACCCGCACAAGCTCTGGTACGTCTGATCCGGATCACACCCGACTTGACGGACAAAGAGCCGGCGCCTAATGTCCGGTGTGCCGTAGATATTGACAATGGTTGTCAGTAGCATCATGGAGGCAACGATACACAATTACGAGATACGGGACAATTGATCCAGATCAAGTCACACCTCTTCCCCGCCTCGTCGCCTCCGGCTGGTAAAGGTGATAGGAGTGATCGGAGGGAGCGCATGGTCAGAAGGTATGCATTGTTGTCGTTATGGGCGGCTACTACGCTCGCGCTAAGCGCTTGTGGCGGCTCGGGAGTTTCGGATAGCGGGGAGACATCCGCAACCCGGACCATCGAGCACGCCGCCGGAGAGAGTCAGGTGCCGGAGAGCCCCGAGCGCGTCGTGATCCTGGACACCGCGGAGCTAGACAGCGCGATAACGCTCGGCGTGACCCCGGTAGGCGCGGTCGAGGCTGTGGAGGGCATGGGCTTCCCGGACTACCTCGGAGAGACAGAGGGCATAGATACCGTTGGCACCATCGCGGAGCCGAACCTGGAGAAGATCGCGGCTCTGGAGCCAGATCTCATCCTTTCGAGCAGCCTCCGCCACGAGCAGATCTACCCAGAGCTCTCGGAGATAGCGCCGACGGTCTTCACCGAGTCCACCGGCGCGTCCTGGAGAGAAAACTTCCGCAAACACGCCGAGGCCCTCGGCATGCGGGACGAGGCCAAAGAGAAGGTCGCTGAATACGAGAGCCGCCTGGAGGAGTTCAAAAACACGGTGGAGGAGCCCCGCCCCACAACATCCATAGTGCGCTTCGTGCCCGGCGACACGCGCATCTATCAGAAGGACTCGTTTATCGGGACGCTGCTGGAAGATGCCGGTCTGCCACGTCCGGAGCCACAAGACGAGGACGAGTTCGCACTGCTGAACGTTAGCGAGGAAGCGATCCCGGACATGGACGGGGACGTGATCTTCACCACCGTCTACGGTGAAGAGGAGAAAACCGCGCAGGCCGGGATTACATCTAGCCAGCTCTGGCAAGAACTCGAAGCCGTCCAGAACGACCGTGTGTACCGCGTCTCGGACGATGTCTGGATGCTCGGCATCGGCTATACCGCGGCCGGGGAAGTTCTGGACGACCTGTTCGGACACGTGCCCGAAGATGGCTCCACGGGCGTTAGATCCACAACGATGGAAGCTACAAGCTCGGGCTAGCTCCGCGCCCAACACCTGTAGCTTGAGTCCGGTGGCTTGAGTCCGGTGGCTTGAGTCCGGTGGCTTGAGTCCGGTGGCTCCGCGCGAGCCTATGTAGAGTCTTAGGCTCCTTCTCGCAACACACGCTCCACCGCGTTTTCGAGGCGCTCGTTGCCGGTCTGGGTGCCGACCACGGCCTCTGACTCTTCGAGGGGCCGGTCGGAGCGGCCGACGAGTACCGTGGGCACAGAGAGGACGCCCAGGCTCTTCGAGAGCTCCTCGTCGGCCACCACCTTTTCGGTGTAACGTCCCTCGTCGAGCGCCCGGCGCAGCGCCTCGCGGTCGAGGCCCGCCAAGCCGCCAATCTCCAGCAGGGTCTCCAGATCATCCAGGTTCCGGCCCTCCTGGAAGAAGGCCCGGAACAGGGCGTCGTGCATCGCCGGGAAGCCTCCCTCCGCGCGGGCGTACTCGGCGGCTTCGAGCGCCCGGCGGCTCCGGGGCTGGACTGGAGGCAGATTTAGCGTCATGCCCAGGGCGCTCGCTATGGGGTAGACGGCAGAGTCCCACACGCGATGCAGATACTCGGCGTCGGGGTCCAGGGTTGGTACCGGGTACGGCCTTAGCTCATAGGCGCGGCGGTCTATCTCGACGCTCTCGCCGTAGGCCTCGTCTATGCGAGCGAGATCCGGCTCCTCCAGGTAGCAGAAGGGGCACACGTAGTCGCTGAACACGGTCAGGCGGACCTTTGTCTGCGCCTCCGAGAGACCGCAGGGATTAGAGGCTCCATCGTTGCCGGAGTTGCCGGGGGCACCAGCCCCACCTGGCTCGTTCGATCGCACGGCCGTGAACTCCTCTCTTTATCTCTCTATGACGGGCTTCCGGGACCACCAACCGTGACGGCCCCGGAGTGTTGTAGCCCGGTAGTAACAGGATGTATGGCGTCCCAATGACGCCTTTACAACCTTTACGGTGCTCTACGGGGTCTTCAGGTCGAGCTCGCTCGTGATCTCGATGCTGTCCTTTATGGAGCGGGCCACGGGACAGCTATCGGCATAGACGGACAGCACACGCTCTATGGCCTCCCGGTGCTCCTCGGCGGCGGTGAGGGTGTAGGTGGTCTTGATGCGTTTGATCACGAGCACCTTACCCTCTAGCTCTATCTCGCCGACCGACTCGGCGGTGAGCCCGGCGTTCTCCAGCGGCACTTGACGCGCTCCCAGCGCGCCGGCAAAGGTGCCGAGCAGTCAGCCACCCGCGGCGGCGACCACGTAGTCCAGCGTCGTGGCGTGGGGCTCCTCCTCGCCGGGCTCTACCCCGTAATGCTCGGCAACCTCGCTGTGGACGCCGAACAGAACCGGCGAGTCCTCGGCGGGGATACGGGCCTGGCGGATCTTGCCCTCGACCGGATCCAACTCGACCCGCGAGACGTATGCCACGTCTGACGTGCTTGCCAAAATATCTCTCCTTTCGAATGCCTCCCGGCGTAGTCTAACTCAAATGGACGGCCGTCCGCGAGACCGGCTAGCGGTTTACCGAGCCCATGTCGGCGTAGCGGTCTCCGGCGGCCGCGCCCCTGGGGGCGGCTTCGTCTATGCGGGCGAGGTCGCTTTCGGAGAGCTCTATATCGGCGGCCCCGGCGTTCTCTTCGAGGTACTTGCGGCGCTTGGTGCCGGGGATGGGCACTACGTCATCTCCCTGATGCAGGAGCCACGCGAGCGCGAGCTGTCCCGGAGTCACGTCTTTTTCGGCCGCGATCTCACGCACCCGGTCGGCGAGGTGCAGGTTCTTCTGGAAGTTCTCGCCCTGAAAACGCGGGAACCTCTCCGCCCGGGTGTCGTCCTCGGGCAGGTCCTCCACGCTCCGGTACTGGCCGGTCAGAAAACCGCGCCCCAGGGGGCTGTAGGCGACGAACCCGATGCCGAGCTCGCGGCAGGTGGGGAGTATCTCGTCCTCCACGTCCCGGGTGAACAGCGAGTACTCGGTCTGTAGAGCAGAGATAGAGTGCACCGCGTCCGCCCGCCGGATGGTCTCCGGGGCGGCCTCCGAGAGCCCGAGGTGACGCACCTTGCCAACCTCGACGAGCTCGGACATCGCGCCGACGGTCTCCTCTATGGGCACCTCGGGGTCCACCCGGTGCTGGTAGTAGAGGTCTATGTGATCCACGCCGAGCCTCTCGAGGGAGGCGTCGCAGGCCTGCCTGACGTACTCGGGACGGCCGTTCACGCCAACCCAGCTACCGTCCTCGCGGCGCTGGTTGCCGAACTTGGTCGCCAGCGTCACCTCGTCGCGCCGGCCAGAGATCGCCCGCCCCACCAATCGCTCGTTGGTGAAAGGCCCGTACATGTCCGCGGTATCCAGAAAGTCGATACCGAGCTCCAGGGCCCGGTGTATGGTGGCCTCGGCCTCGGTCTCATCCGTGGTGCCGTAGAACTCGCTCATCCCCATGCAACCCAGCCCCATCCGGGAGACGGTAAGCCCGCCGAGGTCTCTGTGTCCCAGTCTCTGACTCAATCTCTTCTCCTAACCACGCCTCCGGGGCGCGCTATGCAGAACTCGCAGAGTCTAACGTAGCCCGCCACCGCCAGGCTTTAGAGAATCACCCGGGCCCGGGAAGGCCGGCGGACCCGCCCAGTTTTCGCCGGATCTCCGACGACTCTTCTGCAAAATCTTACGGAATCCCTGCGTAAATCTCTCGGGACGAGGATGACAAACGAAGGCTCTACTTGTTACTATTTACTCAGCAACCGTTCTGGAGGGCGGGCGTTGCAAATTCCATACGCAAAAATGGGTGTGAGGTCCGGTCCCCGGACCATATCGGCCGCCTGCCTCGTAGCGTTGTTGGCGGCCGTGGCGGTCGTGGTCGCGCTCCCGGTGGACTCCACCGGGAGGAGCGTGGCGGCGGTGCTCGTCTTTTGCGCGGCCTGGGTCTTCGCGGTCGTAGGGGCCGGTTACGCGGCCTCGGTAATGACGGTCAGGGAGCGGGTTTTCTGGGGTCTGTTGGGCTCCGGTCTTCTGGTGCGCTTCTCGGGGTACCTGGGCTGGATAGGCTTGCGAGAGACCCCGGTGGTGGCGCAGACTTTGAACGGCGTATCCTACGCCTTGCTCTTCTGCGCCCTGCTGTACCTGGCCTCGCTGGCCCGGCGGCGTCTGGCGTGGGTCTCGGCGCTCGACGCAACCGCTATCGTGCTCTCTTCCGGGGCTCTGGCGTGGACGCTGGTTATAAGGACCTTCTACCCGGAGGCCGGAGCGATGGAGGCTCTGATAGCCGTGTCGCGCCCGGCACTCGACGCCGGGCTGCTGTACATCGGGCTGGTGATACTCTCCGCCAGGCGCAGGCCGCAATGGGCAAACTTCCTGGGCCCCGGTTTCCTGGCTCTGCTGATCTCCTGCGCGGTGCATCTGGGTAACGTGGGCGGCGCCCTGGAGACCGGCGGCTGGTTCGAGATGTTCGGGGCCCTGGGAGCGGGGCTGCTCGGCTGCGGCGCGGTGTACGCGGCCTCCGGGAGCGCGGGGTTCGAGACCCACCAGAAGATAGCGCCCTGGCGCGAGTTCTCGTTCTGGTTCGGGCCGCTGTCCCCGGCGGTACATTTCGGGGTAATCCTGGTCTGGGGCGCGTACAACCAGCCGCTCCCGGCCTACGCGCTGATCGTCGGCACCGGGCTCATGCTCTACTTCGCCTTCAGGATCTCGCTCATGTCCTACATAAACCGGCAGTCGGGGCTCGAAGAGGTGGAGGCCACCCGCCAGGACGAGCGCAACAGTTTGCTAGAGGAGCTGCACGAGACCGTAAAGCAGGGCGTACACGGCGTCTCGTTGACGCTGGACTCCGCCTCCGAGGCCGCCAGGCTCGGCGAAGGCTCGGTGGTGAGTGACCGGATAGGCCGCGCCCGCGACGCCATCCGGGAGGCCGAGTACAGGATATCCCACCCCTACGACGAGCTCCGCTCCCGGCACGGGGAGGACGATCACCACCCGGCGGGCTCTTTCCTGTGCTACCGGCTATCCCGCTTCGAGGAATACTTCGGCATAAAGGCCCACAAGGGCCTCCAGAGCCCGCTAGAGAGCCTGGACGAAGACCAGATGGAGGCGGTGAACCGGATCGCGGTCGAGGCCTTCTGGAACGTCGCCAAGCACTCCCGGGCGCGCAACCTGTACCTCGAAAGCCGCCGGGTGGGCCGGGTTCTCATAGTCCGCATCCGGGACGACGGGAGAGGCTTCGACGCGGCGAACCCTTCCTCGGGAATGGGCCTCCTGCTGATGCGCCGCCGCGCCCGCGAGGCCGGCGCGGACCTCGACGTCATCTCCAAGCCCGGCGTGGGCACCACGGTACAGATCAGATTCCGCCCCAAAAACTTCTAGAAGAACTACTAGACAGGGGCGGCGAGAGACGGCGGAGAATAAGCGAGGCCCCGGAGGCTCGTCGCCGGTGGGCTTCTGGGTTCTTGTACGTTTGTACGCCCGGCTCGTCCAGAAATCTATCCCGGTTTTACCCGGTAGCGCACGTCGGATGGGGCGAAGATTCGCCCTGCCGTGTTAGACAAACTCTCCGGCGGTGGGCGAGAATACCGCCGGGCCACAGGGCACCCGGGAGCCTGTAGAGTCTGAGAGGCCGAGAGACCGAGAGGCTGAAAGGAGCTGTTATTGGCCGAGGAGACGGAGAATAATAGTTTACTGGTCGAGACGGAGGGCCTGACCAAGAGGTACGGGAAGGGGATCACGGCGGTGGACGGCCTGGATCTCGTCGTCGGGCGCGGCGAGGTCTACGGCTTCCTCGGGCCCAACGGTGCTGGCAAGACGACCACGCTGCGGATGCTGCTGGGCCTGATCACGCCCTCCTCCGGCCGGGCCACGGTGGCCGGCTATAGCCCGGGCTCCCCCTCGGGTCTCGCGAAGGTAGGCTCGCTCGTGGAGTCACCCGCCTTCTATCCCTATCTCTCGGGCCGCGACAACCTCAAGGTAATAGCCCGCTACTGCGGCGCGCCCGAAAGCCGGATAGCCGGGGCGCTGGATACGGTAGAGCTCTCCGAGCGGGCGAAGGACAAGTACAGGAAATACTCCCTGGGCATGAAGCAGCGGCTCGGGGTCGCCGCCGCGCTCCTAAAGGACCCCGAGCTCCTCATACTGGACGAGCCGACCAACGGCCTGGACCCCAAGGGAATGGCCGACATGCGGACCCTGATCCGGGGTCTCGGCACCGGCGAGAGGACCGTCCTCCTCTCCAGCCACATGCTCGGGGAGGTCGAGCAGATCTGCGACCGGGTCGGCGTGATAAGCGAGGGTGAGCTCGTAAGAGAGGGCACCGTACAGGAGCTCAGGGGCGGCAGCGAGCTGCTCGTCCGGGCGCGCCAGCCCGCAAAGGCCCGGGAGATAGCCCGCGGTCTGCCCGGGGTGGAGAGCATCAGCGAGGGCCCCGGCGGAGACGGCTCGCTCAGGATCTCGGCCTCCCACGCGGAGGACGGCGACGACGCGACGGCGGACATCGAGCGGTGGGCCGCCTCCATAAACGCCCGGCTCGTGGGTTCGGGGGTGGAGGTCAGCGAGCTCCGGTCCGTGGAGCAGTCCCTGGAAGACGTCTTCTTGGAGCTTACCGGCCAGCCCGCGGAGGGGCCCGCCGGGGACTCTGCCGAAAGCCCGGACGACCGGGAGACGGCCGGCGAGTCTACAGCGTCCACGGCACCCGCAGAGTCCGCAACGTCTACGAATAAAGAGGAGGGGTAGCGTGGCATCCAGCTTCGGCGCGGAGCTCTTCAAGCTCAGGAAGCGGCCCGCGACCTGGGTTATAGGGATCATCTTCGCGGCCGCGACCCTGCTCTTCGGGTACCTCCTGCTGTATCTGGTGACGGTCGCCGTCTCGGGCGGCGGCCAGGGGGCCCCGCAGCAGGGCCTCCCCCCCTTCCTGCTGCCGGAGAGCTTCCTGACGAACGTGCTCGGCACGTTCGCGAACTTCGGCACCGCGCTCGCCCTCATACTCGGCGCACTCGCGATGGGCAGCGAGTACGGCTGGGACACCTTCAAGGTCAGCCTCACCCAGCGCCCGGGCAGGCTCGGCTTCCTGGGCGGCAAGCTCCTCGCGGTCGGGGCCTTGCTGCTGGTGATCACGCTCGCGATCCTGCTCCTCGGCGCGGCGGCGAGCTACGTCATCGCCCTGGCGGAGGATGCGACGGTAGAGTGGCCCTCGGTGCTCGACATCCTGGAGGGTATCGGCGCGGGCTGGCTAATCCTGGCGACCTTCGCCGCGATGGGCGTGGGCCTGGCCGCGCTGTTCCGGGGCACCGCGCTCGCCATCGGTATCGGGCTGGTGTACGTCCTGGTGCTGGAGAGCCTGTTTATAAGCCTCGCCTCCCAGAACGAGACCATCTCGAACATAGGCAAGAGGCTCCCGGCGAAGAACGCGCTCGACCTCTCGGGCTCCTTCGGTCAGACGCCGCAGGCCCTCAGCGGCGGGGCGCAGGGGAACACGGTAGAGCCGGGTACCGCCGTGCTCACGCTCGGCATCTACGCGGTCGCTTTCCTCGCGTTGGCCGTGCTGCTCTTCAGGAGCCGCGACGTAACCTAAGCGCCGTAGAGCGGTGTAGATCAGCTCATAGTGGTATGAAGGGTGCTTTCGGTGAGGGACCGGGCCTCGAAGGCCAGGGGGAGGCTCTCTAGGGGCCGTCTTCGGGGGCGCGCTCGCGGTAGCGGTTTACTATCGGCATGCGGCGGTCGCGGCCGAAGGCGCGGCTGGTGACCTTGATGCCGATGGGCGCCTGGCGGCGCTTGTACTCCGCCGCGTCCACCAGGCGCGCTATGCGGTGTACGTCGGCGGCGTCGAAGCCGGAGGCAACTATCTCGGCCTCCCCCTTGTCGTCCTCCACGTAGGCTTCGAGGATGGGGTCGAGGATCTCGTAGGGCGGCAGGGAGTCCGAGTCGCGCTGGTCGGCCCGCAGCTCGGCGGAGGGTTCCTTGCGTATCACGTCCCCCGGCACGACCTCGCGGCCCTCGGCCTCGTTGACGTGCTCGCAGATGCGGTACACGAGGGTCTTCGGCACGTCCTTTATGACAGCGAAGCCGCCGGCCGAGTCGCCGTAGAGGGTGGAGTACCCGACGCTCATCTCGCTCTTGTTCCCGGTGGATAGCACGATCCAGCCAAACTTGTTCGACAGCGCCATGAGGATGTTCCCCCGGATGCGGCTCTGGAGGTTCTCCTCGGTCACGTCCTCCGGCAGCCCCAGAAACACCGGGGCGAGCATGTCCCGGTAGGCGTCGAACGCCTCGCCTATCGCCACGGTCTGGGTGTCCATGCCGAGGCTCTTCGCCTGCGCGGCGGCGTCGGTGTTCGAGGCCCCGGAGGTGTACTCGCTCGGCATCAGGACGCCGGTAACGTTCTCCGCTCCGAGCGCCCGGACGGCCACCACGGCGGCCAGCGAGGAGTCTATACCGCCGGAGAGCCCGAGCACGGCCCGCGAGAAACCGTTCTTGGCGAAGTAGTCCCTCAGCCCGAGCACGAGCGCGGCGAGCACCTCCCCCTCTTCGGAGTGCGAGGGCTCTACCCGGGGCTCGACGGGATCTTCCTCCTCAGTGCCCTCCATCTCCTCCAGAGGTTTGCTTTCCCTGGGCACCCCGATGACCGAGAGGTGGTCGGAGGTTTCCTTGCGGGGGCGCGGATCGTGCAGACGGCGCACGAGCGCCTCCTCGGGGTGGAGGTCGGCGATCAGGAGGTCCTCCTCGAACTGCCGGGCGCGGCAGACGAGGTTCCCGCCGGGGTCAAAGACGGCGGAGCGCCCGTCGAAGACGAGCTCGTCCTGGCCGCCGACGAGGTTGCAGAACAGCACGTAGCAGCCGTGGTCCGAGGCCCGGACGCCGAGCATCCGCTCCCGGTACAGCCCCTTCAGCCGGTGATACGGGGAGGCCGAGACGTTCAGCAGCACACTCGCCCCGCCGAGGGCCTGCTCGCGCGCCGGGCCGACCGGGTACCAGATGTCCTCGCACACGCTTACGCCGACCAGCGAGCCGCCGAGTGAGAGTGCGGCGGTCTCCTCGGCCTCGCGGAAGTAGCGGTTCTCGTCGAAGACGCCGTAGTTGGGCAGGTGGCGCTTGTGGAATCGGTGGAGCACCTCCCCGCCAGAGAGGACGGCGCAGGCGTTGTAGAGGTCGCCCGCGAGGTCCACGAACCCCACTGCGGCGACGACCCCCGGCGGCACCCGGCCCGCTAGCTCCTCCAGAGCCCGCAGGTTGTCCTGCACGAACGCCGGCCGCATCAGCAGATCCTCGGGCGGGTACCCCGTGATGGTCAGCTCCGGAAAAGCGACGAGCTCGGCCCCGGCCCGGACGGCGTCGTCCAGGGCGCGGGCGGCCCGCTCGGCGTTGCCCCACACGTCGCCGACCGTGGTGTTGATCTGTGCCAGGGCGACCCTCATACGCCCAATATACCAGCGAGCCCGGCGCGGCGCGGCCAGTGGGCCGGTGGGTCTCCGGCCACATCACCGGGCGCATTACCGGGCAATCCTCGGCCCCGGAGCGGGAAATCACTGGGACGAGGGGTTAGGGTAAATCGACATTTGAGATAGCATCACTTCACTCGCGGACAAGAGACCGAGTGAGGTAGAGATGCCTAAACGCTACGAGCTTACAGACAAGCAATGGCACCAGATAGAGGATCTGCTACCCGG